>JAJXWL010000101.1 GCA_021781625.1 bacterium | reverse complement strand
AAGAAAGACCTTGTAGCGTACCACACCTGGCTGAGTCGCCAAGTCTCTGTGAAAACCAAAGAAAGACTTAGTGCCCACACGATCAATGGCAGATTCCAAGCGGTGAAGATGGTCTACTCGTGCCTGTACCGTTCGGGTGTGATTGAACAGAACCCCGCACACGGGCTGAGACTCAAGGTGCCCGCGCTCAGTGGCTGGAAACGACGTCCGTTAACTCGTGATGAGGTGACAAGGTTCCTGGAAGGAATCGAGGCGAAGGACGCTCAAGGAGTGAGAGACCGGGCTTTGTTTGAGCTGATATATTCCTCTGGGCTCAGGGTGAGTGAAGCGGCAGGGCTGAAGGTATCGGACGTGGATTTTGAAAGGCGGTTGATGGTGGTGAGAGGAAAGTTTGACCGGGACAGGATGGTTCCGATCAGCGAGGTAGCCAGGGCGTTTTTGGTCCGTCATCTTGGCCCAAGGATCGAGAATCCCGAAGCCTGGATATTTGTGGGCTTGCGGGGGGCGACGAAGAATGGCCACCTCAGGGGGACCAGCATCAGTGAGCGGTTTAGAGAATTACTCAGACGTTTAGACATGGATAAGAAGGAAATTAGTACACATTCATTAAGGCATTCGACAGCGACGCATTTATTAGAAAACGGGGCAAGCGTGAGGCATGTTCAGGAGCTATTGGGGCACGCTAACGTAGAAAGTACGGCCCGGTACACGCATGTCATGACCGATGGATTGGCCAAAGTATACAGAAAGCACCACCCAAGGGAGCATGAGCTATTTGAGGTGGTGGATGAAGAATACCACAGGCGACTTGCGAAGTTAACCGGGGAAGGTAATTGACCATGCAAAAGCTGGGGAGTAGCCTATTGGTGGGCGGAGGACAGATGAACGAACAGGAAAGCTACTGGGAGTTGATGAAGCAAGTCCGGTTCGAACGGTACTATTTGGACGAATACATCCGTGCCACGAATCCTATTGAAACCTGGGTTAACATAATTATGGCTGTTGCCTCGTCATCAAGTATCGGCGGATGGGTAATATGGAAAGAGCTGAGCTTTCTATGGGGATCAATCATCGCAATGTCACAAGTGATCAATGCCTTACGTCCGATTCTGCCCTATACAAGGCGTCTCAAACTCCTTCAAGAAATGCACTCAGAAACGTCAAAGCTCTCGCTTGAGGTAGAATACCTATGGTTTGGGGTATCTAGGGGAGAATTTACAGAAAGTGAGATTCATGAAAAGAGGTTTAGTCTAAAGACCAAGTTGGAAGATATCTCAAACCGGCATCTTGCCAACCATGTTCTCCCCAAGAAGTCAAAGCTGATCGACTTGGCAAACCAGTTAGTAGATGACTATCTTGAGAAGAACTATACAGGAGGTTAGTGATGAGCGAAATAAACCGTACGATCCGTCAGCAACGGATTAACGAAGGACGCGAGCTACCCCAAAATAGCTCCAAAGTTCCAATGCCCAAGGTTCTGCCACCAAAAGCTGAAACTGGGAAAAAAGCTATTTCCAAGCAGGTCCGGGGGAGTGAAAAGCATGGCTGAGCAGGAAAAGACGGTCAGTGCAAGGATTCAAGACAGTGAGCTTCCTCAAAATCGTGCCGCAACAAAAATGCCGCCTGTTGCTACCCCTAAAAAGGAAGCTCCCAAGGTCCAACACCAAAGTTTGCCCCCAAAGAAAAAGTCTTGAAATAGGTCAACTCATCGAATAGACTGTTCTTAAAATGCCGAGGCAAAGATCCCTTCCGGGACAAGAATCTCAAGTTAATTCACTTCTACTGTTAGTAGCCTCGGCTCAAATTGCATACCAAGAAATACTTATTGAAGCCCTCTGGCTTTGGCTTTTTGTAAACCAAGACGCTGAAATATCTCAAAATCCCGCAGAAGAAAACGCTCTAAGTAACGGTCTGTCTGAACTTAGGGAGAGACCGTTAGAGTTCACAGATCCGACGGGACTTGCTGGAAGTCTAGCTTTGGCCGAAACAGAGGCAAGTGTAGCATTTGAGAGCAACAAAGGAATAGTCGGAACGATTACCGCAGTGGGCACATTCGTCTTTACTTGGGCAACGGGAGAGAGTTTTACCAACTGGATGAGTAATATCTCGAATCACATTCAAGATTCTATTAATTCGATGCTTCATCCACAGCCAAATTTATCGAGTAAAAGGCCGTCAGGAAAAAGGCCCTATCGTGGGCCGTGGCCCAATCCAGGACCGTCTAACAAAAAGCCAATAGATTTAGGAAATGTTAACGGGGATGATGGCCCTAGCGGCCCGAAATTTCCGATGAATCCTAAGAATAAAAAAGTTGCCGCAATTATTTTAGCAACAATGTCAGCAAAAACGGCTGCTCAACTTTACTATGATGAAAATACAGACGATCTGGGGCAACCAAATCTGATAGGAACGAAGCCAGTCAATGAATCGGATAAAAGTACTAGTTTGGTTCAGCCAGAACTTCGGAATGCACCTTCAATAAAAGCGAACCTGCAAACTAGTATTCCTTATGAAGAATATGGCGTGCCAGCAAATACTATTCCACTACCGAACTCAACTCAGAATCGGCACAATAATTAAGGATTATTTAATGAAATTAACTTTTTTTACATCAATATGGATTGCTCTTTTTGCATTATTTACGTTTGTTAATTATTCTGTTGATATGGCTAGTGGACGGTTGGCTTTAAGTCTTGGAAATATTCTTTTAGCCCTAGCATGGCCATTGGTAGCGTTTGGTGTGATCCTATATTTTTATTGTAAATCTAGGTTTCTTGAGATTCTTGCAGGCATACTTTTCAGTTCAAAACTCGCAATAGTGATTTATCTTTCTTGGTTCGAACATAAGAATTTTCTTTTAGTGAAAGATTTTTGGATAAGTCTCATAGTATTTTGTGTCGGTATTTCTTTCTTTATTTTTTGGAATTTGAAAAATCATAATAAGGAAAATTAAAGGGGATGTCACTGCTGTCCGGTTAACTTGGAAGGATAAAAAAATGGCCACTGCTGTCCGGTTAACTTGGAAGGATAAAAAAATGGCTTGTATTTGGACCCTTGGAATGGTAGAAAGTTTTAAACACAAAACACACTACCAAAAGGAAATACAAGCCATGAAGAATCCTACCACAGTTTTGAGTAATTTGTTAAGTCACTTTCCGCGATCTGAATTCGATAAATCGGTTCGGGACCTAAAAGCCGATCACAGGGTGCGGACTTTCAAAAGTTTCGATCTGCTCAAAGTCCTGATCTATGGGCAGGTCACACACGCATTCAGCGTCCGGGAGATAGAGGGCTCACTGGCTGCCCATGGAACCGGTCTTTATCATGCTGGGATGAAGCCGGTAAAACGATCGACGCTGTGTGATGCCCTGGATAAGCGGGACCCTGGGATCTTCGAGCAGGCTTTCAACGCCTTGGTTTCCAAGGCTCGCGTTCTGTCGGCAAATTCTGGTCTCCGATTCAAAAATCCTTTGAGAGTGATTGACGCTACGACCATTGAGCTTTGCCTATCCCGTTTCGACTGGGCGAAGTTCAGGTCCACAAAAGGAGCTGTGAAACTTCATGTAGCCCTTAACGGAGACCACTGTTTTCCTGAACAGGTCCGAATGACCACAGGTTCGGTTCACGAAGTCAATGAAATGACCGAACTGACCTTGGGCCCGGGGAAAATGAACGTCCTTGACCGTGGCTATGTTGACTTTAAACGTTTACATAAAATCAACTTAGCTGGATCATACTTTGTCACGAGAATGAAAGGTAACTGCCAGTGGGATTTGGTCAAACCGATTTCTTTCTCCGACCAGGGAGCCGTCAAATTCGATGCAGTCGTCCGGTTTTCATCGCAAAAAGCCAAGGAAAAGTATCCGAACGATATCCGTCAAGTCACCTATCACGATGCCGAGAGCGATCGAAGTTACGACTTCATGACCAATGATTTTACGTCGTCTGCCCAAGAAATCGCCGACGTCTACAAGGCTCGCTGGCAGGTCGAACTCTTCTTCAAATGGATCAAGCAGAACCTCAAAATCAAGACGTTTTGGGGTACCAGCCGAAACGCCGTCTTCACCCAACTTTGGGTGGCTCTGATCGTTTTTATGCTCCTTTGGATTGTCAAGCACACCAACAAGTTGGTGGCAACACCCCAAAGAATTCTGCAGTTGCTCAAGACGACTCTGCTGAAAAGACGCTCAATCGAGGAGCTTTTCGAGGAGCCGGACCCGCCAGATAAAGTTGATTCCAAACAGCTCGAACTCAAAGAATTGGTCATCTGATAGAGAGAAAATTAGGTCAAAAGAAATCGATAAAAATCAACCGGACAGCAGTGAAAAATGGCTTGTATTTGGACCCTTGGAATGGTAGAAAGTTTTAAGCACAAAACACACTACCAAAAGAAAATACAAGCCATGAAGAATCCTACCACAGTTTTGAGTAATTTGTTAAGTCACTTTCCGCGATCTGAATTCGATAAATTGGTTCGGGACCTAAAAGCCGATCACAGGGTGCGGACTTTCAAAAGTTTCGACCTGCTCAAAGTCCTGATCTATGGGCAGGTCACACACGCATTCAGCGTTCGGGAGATAGAGGGCTCACTGGCTGCCCATGGAACCGGTCTTTATCATGCTGGGATGAAGCCAGTAAAACGATCGACGCTGTGTGATGCCCTGGATAAGCGGGACCCTGGGATCTTCGAGCAGGCTTTCAACGCCTTGGTTTCCAAGGCTCGCGTCCTGTCGGCAAATTCTGGTCTCCGATTCAAAAATCCTTTGAGAGTGATTGACGCTACGATCATTGAGCTTTGCCTATCCCGTTTCGACTGGGCGAAGTTCAGGTCCACAAAAGGAGCTGTGAAACTTCACGTGGCCCTTAACGGAGACCACTGTTTTCCTGAACAGGTCCGAATGACCACAGGTTCCCCCTCTGTCAACATAGAAGTCACCTAAGAGGAGGTGGATGAGGCTTACCACAGGCGACTTGCGAAGTTAACCGGGGAAGGCTAAACTGCCCCAAGCATGACGTCCAATGCTCACAAGTCTAGTCCAAATCATCATCTCGAACCTTTGTTCGTTCTGGCGGCCCTTGAGGCTAAACAGCGAGAGATCATCAGTGAATACCTTTTGTTCTGGCTTTTGCTTGAAGGACCAGATAATTCTCAAAATCCCGCAGAGGAAAACGCTCTAAGTAACGGCTTGTTTGAACTTAGGGAGAGATCGGTAAAGTTCACAGATCCAACGGGGTTGTTTCACTATGACGGAAGTCAAATGGTTAGAGATCCCGGTGATGACCCAAAGGTTTATCCAAACGCAAGGCCCGAAGTACATTCAACAGATATGTCTAATCCTTATGTCGCGCAACGAGCCAAGTATGATGAAGTCTACGGCCACTTATTCGATTCAGGCCATCGAACGCTTGCCAATAATGACCAGCTTTACACAAAGTTCTTGAAATGGAACAACGATTGGGATAAGCGAGACCCAGCATTGCGGCCTGTGAATGATATGTTCTCTGGTGGTTTGTTTGCAATGGCTTTTGTGCAACAACCTTTGGCAACGATCTTGGGCGGTACTGTCGGTTATCTGAACTCCCATGGAGATCCTGGTGTTGCACTTTCCTCGGGGTTGTTGACTGGAACTGGCGTCACGTTTGCCGGAGATGCGATAACGTCGCTCGGGACTTTCGGACGTGTAGCTATTACAGGGGGAACTGTTTCGGTTCTTGCGAACCGCGAGATGAATACTTCAACCGGTGCCAAGAATGATGACATAGGAGCATTCTTTACTGGGGCAGGTGTGTCGACACTGTTGACTGGTTTCGCTAGTCTACCGAAGTTTGGTTTGCGTGGTTCTCCTTACGAAATGCAAGGTAGTAGCACTCTTCAAGACCCTTTAGGACTTCCTGGACAAAAGCAATCGGTGCAAATGCGACAGTCACCAGGCGTTACACCCTGGACCCTAACCTTTGGGACACTTGCCCAACCTTTCCTTGATTACATCAACGGGCAAAATAATCAAAACGGGCAACCCTAAGATGAGGAAATTTGTCGCTAAGGTTGCCTTTGGAATTTCAGGGTTCATACTGGTCGTCTTGGTGGATGCTGGGATAAAACTATTGTTTCCCATCATCGATATTGACCCAGAGCTTCATAAGCTCTATGGGTTTCTTATATGGTTTGTTGCATTGCTCATTCTGGTGGGTTGGGCTTGGTTTTTTGACGTCGTGATTCTAAGAAGGGAGTTTAACATTCGCCACTGGTGGTTCCCTAAGGATGACGACTAAGGCTTATCTAAGTCAGGGAGGAGAACATGTCCGAACGAGACAGTCAGAGTGCTTTCCTCCCTCCACGATGAAACCACTACCCGATGTTCGTTATAATGGACAACGCCTCTCCTATTCGACTGTCCCCCAGAAAGACAGATTTCCACACCTCGCGTCTTTCCGACAAAATATATTTTCGTTCGGTCGTCGTTACCGACAGTGGGTTTCGGCTACGTCTTCGGCGTTGTCCCCCTTTCATTTCACCGCCCCCTCGTCGTTTTCTTCCATGCGAACGCACGGTGGGCACGAGGCTCCGTTGACCAATCCTCCCCGGAAGACAAACTTCGGATGAGTGCTCCTCCAACAAATGTCAGACTAAGGAGCCTCTTTTCGGTTAGCGAACAACAGTTCCTTACATCAATATTCGGGAAAAACAAAACCTCGACGAGGATTACCTGAGGTGGCTTGCGAAGTTAACCGGGGAGGGCTAAACTGGGGGAGGTCCGTTGGGCCGGGAGTTCTTTGACAGCCGATGGTCTTCTTAAGTAAAAACCCGCAACCTAAAACCGTCTAAATATATATGCTAGCTTGAAAAACCGAGAGACCGCTAGAGTTCACAGATCCGACGGGGTTGGCGAATGATGAGCCAT
>JAJXWL010000100.1 GCA_021781625.1 bacterium | reverse complement strand
GGTGTTGACGGTTTGTTGTATGACCCTGACCATCCCCAGCCTCTAGACTGGTCCAATATCTTTGAGCTTGGGAAAAGAGCCCGAACAAGAGCTGAAGAAGGTTGGAACAATTGGCAAAATAGTCTACCAGATTTACGCCGATTTTTAAGTGAAGAAACACCCCGTTCACAGAATCGCTTTCATCCAGGAATTCGCCTCAAAGGCAAACTGATTGCCTTTGCCCGGAAATGTTACCGACTTTTAAAATCTTTATTTGGATGGTAAAATTTTCATCATCAATATAATGCATTGACAAGAGAATATTATTCAGCGATATTTTGATATAATTAATACGTTATTTTCATGGTTTTTGAACTTTTTTAAAACGTTAATGTAATTCATTAAATTTTAGGAAGTAGACTCAAAAGGTGATAAAGTTAGATATTTGCTTATTACTTGGAAATTACAAAATATATATTTTATATTCATTTCAATAAATTGTATAAAATTATTATTTTATATTTGAACTTATTTATTATAAAATAAATTAAAATTCAGACAAAATTATGATTAAAAACGAAAAAGAATCTGAAATAGAAAACAACAAATCTTCTCACTGGCCACAAAATATATTTTGCTCCTTTAAATATAAAGAAGCCTTAAACGAATGGTCAAGTTTTAAATCATGGAAGATAAAAAATCCAAATTGGAATATACGTTTCTATGATGATCATAATATGATTAATTATGTTCGTGAGAATATAAATGAAGACCAATTTAAAGCCTTCATGAAAATTGAAAGAATGGCATCCAAAGTTGATATTTGGCGACTAATTATTCTCATTAATGAAGGTGGCCTGTATACTGACTTAGACGTAAAATGTTTAAAACCAATAGATTCATGGGTCGAAAATCCAAATTCAGAAATTTTATTATGTGTCGATAACAATCCACCTAATAATTTTGGACAGCATTTGTTACTAGCCAAACCTAATAATAGAATACTTAAATCAGCATTAAATTTAGCTCTTTCAAGAATAGCTGATCCTCAATTTAAAAAACTAGAAAATTTTGCACGAGTTTTAAAAACCACAGGACCTATTTCTTTTACAGACGCATGTTTTGAATCAATATTGGGACGTAAAAGAAATAATATAGATGATATTAGAAATGAAGAAAAAATCGATGTAAAACTTTTTCAAATGCATGGAAAAGAAAGTATTTCAATCTTAGACTTTCATGAATCGGAAAATGTTTTATTTTGTCATGCTCGTGAAGAGAAAGATGATATCTATAGTAAATATAAGGTTTCACACTGGAATGACAAACTATCCATAAATCGACTAATTTATACTTTTAAAAAGCGTCTAAAAAAAATGTTAAGATCTAGGAAGGCTTAGATAAAACAAAAACCATGCGTTTATCAACTTTTCAAGTCAAAGTGATTAAGAACACTCTTGGTCAGGTCTTTGGCCAATCTGCCCAAATTTATCTTTTTGGTTCTCGTGTTGATGACCAAAAGAAAGGCGGGGATATTGATTTGTTTGTTGATACAAAAGAAAACATTCCTTATCAAGAGTTTTTATCGAAAACTCTTCATGCGGTAGGCTTAATTCAGCGTCAAATCGGGGAACAAAAAATTGACTTAGTCGTCAGTGATGGTTCTCTTCAACAAGAAAGCCTTCCCGTCATTCAATTAGCCCGTCAAACAGGAGTTCTCCTTTGAATCCGGCGATTTTGACTTTAAAATCCAGTCTTTCTGAAAATGATGCGCATCAAATGAGGCTTAAAAAGGCGATTGAGGGCTTAACACCTGATTTTCCACTATCCCAAGAAAAATTCATAACTTTGAGTGACTCAAAAATAGCACTAATAGATCAACTAGTTTATCGTTTTACAAAAATGCAAGATTCTTTAGGAACACGGTTAATCCCAAGTTTATTTGATCTTCTTGAGGAAAGTGATCGTCCTAAGCCTTTTTTAGATATCCTTAACAGGTTAGAACAACTTGAACTTCTAGAAGTCGAAAGCTGGCAATGGTTTCGAGAATTACGGAATCGTATAGCTCACGAATACCTAGATTCTCTAGATCAAACCATTTCTGCTTTAAATCTTTTATTTGAAAGCTTACCTCGATTTTTTCAACTTTATGAAGTTCTTAAGAATGAAGTTCTTCAACGAATTCCATAAAGCTCTTGTGGTCAAAGGATAACTCGATGCCTCGTCTTACTGTAGCGACCGTTACCTACAATGCTTTAAATACCCTGGGTCCAACAGTGGCGAGTGTAGACAGACAAACCGCCAGAAAACGCTTTGAGTATATCATCATTGATGGGTTTTCGATGGATGGTACCATGGATCTCATTAAGAGCTTTAAGGATGCCCAAATTGTCGATTACTGGATTAGCTCTCCGGATGAGGGCATTTACGACGCGATGAACCGGGCGACTGAGTTATCTCACGGAGACTATGTCCTTTTTTTAAATGCAGGTGACGAGTTTGCTGAACCGGACACTGTTGAAAAGCTTTTAGATTGGCATGGTGAAAACCCTGACTTTGTTTGGGGGGATTGTTTAATCAAAAGAAAGGGGAAACTTGTTCCTGACCCGGCAGACAAGATGCTTCAGCATATCTACCGCCAAATGACGGTCAGCCATCAAAGTATTGCCATTCGGCACGACCTATTAAAAGAACATCCTTTTTCTTTGGACTATCAAGTCTGTGCTGATTACGAAGTCCTCTGTTCTTTGATTGCGAACGGCTTTAAAGGCTTGTACCGTCCCATTCCTGTTGCCCTGATCGAAGAAGAAGGGTTTTCCTCGCAAAACTTTTTCGTGGGACTTCGTGAAAAGCGTAAAATTAGCTTTCAATACTTTCCCCAAGATTGGTGGCGTTCTACCCCTTACTTCTGGGCCTGGGGGACTTATATGAGGTTTAAACTCTTTTTTAAGAACACGTACACCAAGTTAAAAGATTTCTTGATAGAGGTATATGGCCCCCGCAAGTAGCTTTCGTTCTTGACAGAGGAACGTTTTTTATTAAATGTTCCTATCATAGGAACGTTTATGTCAACTTTTCCTTTAGTGACCTTAGAAAGTGCCATGACTCGGCGGAGACAAGCCTTACCAAGGCTCTTACGTCCCTTCACACAAGACCACAAAGCCTTACCAAGAGCTTGCCTTGTCACTGGCCCGCGAGGTGTGGGAAAAACCACCTTTTTACTGCATCATTCGCAGGGTAAGAAATTTCTATACTTTTCTGCGGATAACCCTTTATTGGCAGGCCTCTCTCTTTACGAAATTGTTCAAAATATTCTAGCTCAGGGATATGAAGGAGTCATTATTGATGAAGTTCATTTTGCCAGAGACTGGAGCTTGCACTTAAAGGCCTTGTATGACGACTATCCCCAGCACAGTTTTTGGGTGAGCGATTCTTCCTCCCTCGTGCTTCGTTCTGGTACTGGTGATTTGTCTAGACGGTTTGTACCAGTTTTGGTTCCTTTACTCTCGTTTCGAGAATTTGTTTTTCTAGAAACAGGGAACACTTACCCGATATTTGATCCTTTTGAAGGTGTGCCGTTTTCTGTTACACCAGAGCTTCTTAGTCTTTTTCGAGCGTATCGAAAGTTTGGAACGAGACCTTTTTATGCCGAAGGAAATTTCGCAGAGCGGATGACAGGCGTTCTAGAAAAAACTTTGCATTCGGATGTTCCATTTTTTCTTCCCCAGATTACGGATGGAAATTTCCGTTTGATGAATGCCATCATAGGGACCTTGGCGCGGTCCACGATTCCCCGATTGCAAGTTCGGTCCTTGTGTGCGGATTGGAATATCGGAGCAGAAAAACTTTATCAACTTTTATTTGTCATGGAGTCGGTAGGGGTTGTTCGGATTATTCGCAAAGCAAAGGAAACCAAAGCCAATACGGTTGGCGAAAAAATCTTTTTTGGTGACCCCGTTCTCTATGACATCTTTGAGGGTAATCTGGGTACTGCCCGGGAAGCTTTAGTCGTCAGTTTGTTGACAGAAGGTGGTGAACTAGTCGAAGCCAGTCCCGAGGAAACCCATGGTGACTTTCTTGTTCGGGGAGAAATCCTCATCGAGGTAGGTGGGGCTAGCAAAAAACCTAAAGCTGCGGACTTTGTGTTGCGCGATGACCTTGATGTTCCCGCAGGTAAAGCCTTGCCGCTTTGGACACTAGGCTTTCGCTACTAGGGCGTTGACATATTCCGTTGAAAAAGAACCTCTCGTCTTCCAGGACGACAAATTATGGATATTGTTCCCAGAAGTTATTTTCCCCTGATACAACAAAGTTCTTCTCGCTCAGAAATTCTCGTACTTCAAGGTGCTCGTCAAACAGGAAAGTCGACCACTCTCCAATGGTGGTTAGACCAAGAAAAGGCAAGGGGCAGGGTTGGCGTATACTTAGACGCGGAAGACCCTGCGGTTCTCGAGGTCCTTAACGACGGGGTTGAGCCTTTTCTAAAGTATTTAGCCGCTATGGGCTATCAAAAAGGGCACTTAAGCGTGGCCTTGGATGAAGTTCAATACATGGAGGATCCTTCAAGGTTTCTCAAACTTCTGTATGACCACCATCGAGAAGGATTGAAATTAGCCGTTTCGGGGTCTTCGTCCTTTGCGTTGAAAAGTAAATTTCGGGAATCGTTAGTCGGGCGTACGTTACCCTTTGAAGTTTTTGGTTTGACGTTTGAAGAGCGTGTCCATTTTGAAGGAAAACCCTGGGATTTTTCCGTCCCGTGGCCTGAAGCCTTACAGGATCAAGCGCGTTTGTTCTTTCAAGATTTGGCCGAAACAGGGAGCTATCCGGGGTTAGTCGGAGTTCAAGACCGTAACCTCAAAGCTCGGTTGTTGCGTCAAATTCTTCAGACCTATGTACAAAATGATGTTCGTGAGCTAGGACGTGTCCGTTACCCGGACCGCTTTGAAGCCTTAGTGAAGGTTCTGGCGGCTCAAGCCGGAAACCTTCTGCAAACTTCTGAAATAGCCAACACCTTGCGTATGGCCCGCGAGACAGTCGAAGAGTATCTCTATTTGCTGGAGCAAACTTATGTCGTACAGCGCCTTCGACCATTCTTTCATAATTTGCGGTCTGAACTGACCAAAGCTCCTAAAATCTATTTTGAGGACAACGGGTTGTTGGCTCTAAGCCGGGGAAGAACTTTTGTTCCGATGGATGGCGCTCTCCTTGAAAACGCTGTCTTTACCGAGTTGCGAAAACGGGTAGGGATGGAGGGCTTGCGGTTCTGGCGAACCACAGAAGGGCAAGAAGTCGACTTTTTAGTGAACGAAGAAGTGGCCATTGAAGTAAAACGCCAGCCGTTGGCTTCTGACACGAAGCATCTGAAAAAATTGAAATCTGTCTATCCGCATTTCCGGTGTTTGGTCTGCGGGTGGGAAGCTCCCCGGGATTTGCCCGAGGGCATAGAGTTTTGTTACCCCTGGGAGCTGCACCGTTTTGTGTAGTTTCATCACGATGTGGCCTAAGAGGAAAAGATGAGAAAAAGAGCCTTAGTCACCGGTGGAGCCGGATTTTTAGGGTCGCATCTGTGCGATCGCCTGTTGTCAGAGAATTACGATGTGATTTGTCTGGACAATTTTTTTACGGGTCAAAAGCAGAATATTGCGCACTTGATAGGTAACCCGTACTTTGAGCTGGTCCGGCACGATGTGACCTTTCCTTACTATGTCGAAGTGGACGAGATCTACAACCTGGCGTGCCCGGCAAGTCCGGTACACTATCAGTTTGACCCCGTGCAAACCACCAAGACTAGTGTCCACGGGGCGATCAATATGCTGGGCTTGGCGAAACGAACCAAGGCGCGAATTCTGCAAGCTTCAACCAGTGAAGTCTACGGAGACCCCGAGGTTCACCCCCAGGTCGAAAGCTACTGGGGCCGGGTGAATCCCATAGGAATTCGTAGCTGTTACGACGAAGGGAAGCGCTGTGCCGAAACGTTGTTCTTTGACTACCACCGCCAGCACGAGGTGGATGTCAAAGTGGTGCGGATCTTCAACACCTATGGTCCCCGCATGCACCCCAACGATGGGCGAGTCGTGTCGAACTTTATTGTCCAAGCTTTGAAGGGTGAAGATCTCACCATCTTTGGCGACGGCAGTCAGACCAGATCGTTCTGTTACGTGGACGATTTGATCGAGGCTTTTCGCAGGATGATGAAGACCCCCGAAGGGTTCCCTGGGCCGGTGAACATCGGCAACCCTGGGGAGTTTACCATGTTGGAACTCGCTGAGAAGGTGATTCAGCTGACGGGCTCGTCCTCGAAGCTGGTGTTTAAACCTCTGCCGCAAGATGACCCCAAGCAACGGCGTCCTGACATCAGCTTGGCTCAAAAAGAGTTAGGCTGGAACCCTACCATCCGCTTAGAAGACGGACTTAAGCAGACGATTGAGTATTTTAAAAAATTTAAATTGTAGAAAAGGCTTAACTTTGTTAATATTTAATTATCCTGTAGTTTTTTTTACATATAATCGACCTCATCACACTAAGCGGGTACTTGAGGGCCTTTTAAGTAATCCTGAATCATCTCAAATTGAATTATGGGTGTTTTCTGATGGACCAAAGAACCAAGAAGATAAGATTCATGTTGAAGAAGTAAGAAAAATAATAAATGAATTTTCTGGTTTTAAAAAGATAGAAGTTATTTGTAGAAAAGAAAATTTTGGCTTAACAAAAAATATAAGGAACGGGATTGATCAGATTTTTGAAACCTATAATTCTGTGATTGTTTTAGAAGATGATATTTTACCTACAAAAAACTTTTTAGCATACATGAGTTCTGCTTTAAATGAATTTAAAGATAATAAGAAAGTTGGATCAATTACCGCTTATAATTTTCCTTTAGATGATGTTCTAGAATATAGATCTGATGTCTTTGCTTTTCCTAGATTCTCTTGTTGGGGTTGGGGGACCTGGAAAGATAGATGGGA
>JAJXWL010000099.1 GCA_021781625.1 bacterium | reverse complement strand
GCCTAAAAGGAGATTCTTACAGAATGAAAGACCGATTGAAAATAGGGGTCGTTGACCCGGAATAATCAAATAAAAGCGGAACCTGGCCGCCGGTGAAAAGCGGAACTTCTAAACCGTTGTTGACATTTTACAACGTCAACGAGATTTAAAACAAGAGCATGAAAGGTTTTTACTTGTATTTGAAGGTCTACCGCGGTATGGGCGGCTTTTTCTGCCCCCGAGGCATTTAACTGCACGACTTGGTCAAACTGGACAATAGCTTTTTCGTCGACAATCTCGGCGGTTTCTTTTGAGGCGGTTGCCGACCTACGAGCCAAATTCTTGACTTCCTCGGCGACGACGGCAAAGCCTAAACCGATCTCTCCTGCCCTTGCCGCTTCGACAGACGCATTGAGAGCCAGGATGTTGGTTTGAAACGCCAAGTCATCGATCACCTTCATGACTTTTTGTACTTTTTCACTCGAGGCGGCTATCTCGCGCATTGACTGCAACATTTCTTGCATTTGTTGGTAGCCCTGCTGAGAGGCCTTGACCGCTTCACGTGCTAAGCGATTGGATTCTTTGGCACTGAGAGCGTTCTGCTTGACCATCGAAGAAAGTTCCTCCATCGAGGAACTTGTCTCTTGAATTGAGCTTGCTTGTTCGACGGCCCCGCTAGCAAATTGTTGGCTGAGGCTTGATAGTTCCTGGCTAGCCGTTCCCAAGTGGCCCGCTCCACCTTTAATGCTTTGTGAGATTTGAATCAAAGGACGACTCAACGCCGTTGCGCCCCGCAAAATCAAGACGACGATAACGAAAAGTGCAAGGCCAACAAAAAGGGCCAAAAGAATCAAAGATTCCACGGCCTGATGTTCGACGCCTGCCGTATAACTCAGTGACCGGGCAAACTCATCGTTGATGATAGCGCCAAGACGATCCACCGCTCGAGTAATACCAGCAAAAAAGGCTTTAGGGTCAAGCCCAAAGTTGCCCGTTGAAGCACGATCAAGAACCGTTTGTACCGCCTGCTTTGTTTCTTTCCATTCAGGCCCGGCTAAAAAATCTTGGATTTTTTGCGCTGTTTTAGCGTTTGTGACCAGAGCTGGGGCTTCGAGGCTGACGCGAGTCGCAGCACTCAGATCGACAATAGTTTGCATTTCGTGGGAGGTTAACGGTTTTTTAGCCGCCAAAACGGCCGAAACCTCTGCCCGAAGTTTGCCAAGGCTCTCTTTAGCTGTTTCAAGAATTGAAATTCTAGTGATTCCGTCGGAGCCGTTCCCCCGGTCTGCCACAACCTCTAACCACAAAAGTTCGGCGATAAGCTTGCTGTACCCGGCAATGATTTGCTTTTTCTCTGCCTTTTGCAGAACCTCCTGACGGAGTGTGACAAGGGTTTGTAAGGCTTGATCAATGCGTTGGTGAACTTTTTTTGCCACAGCCGAAGCCGCAAAGGTTGAACGAAAAGTAGCAAGTTTTGCGTCAGCTTTCGCTCTTTGCGCCGAAAGGTCAGCTTGCGAGAGACCACCACTGACGTACAAGCTAGATTCTCCACGCTCACGCTGAAGCTCTGTAACCAACTCCGAAGCTGACTGCGCTAAAACCGTATGGCGCGTCGCAAAAAGAGCGGAACGAAAGGCACTCCAGGAATCGTAGACGAGGACACCGCATTCAGGCCAAGCACTCGGGCGCGAACGCTTTGAACCACTCTTTGCTGTTTCATCCATTATCCCTCGAATTAAAACTTAGTCTAAACGGTAAGTTGTGCGAAAACAAGCTTTACAATAACGATTTAAGGTGTTAGCATCATCTATACTTTTTTTTAATAAAGGACTTCTCATGAAAGCTATTAAGTTGCTAGCGACTTTGTTTATTGTCTTTTCACTGTCAAGTTGTGTGACACGAATGACCGACTTTACCATTATCTCTACAAAAAATATTGATCTTTCCCAAATGGCTAAATTCAAACGCGGTGATACCCGTGTTAAAGGTGAAGATTCAAAATATATTGTCATAATCATTCCGACGGGAACACCGAGTATGAAGCAAGCTATTGATAACGCGATTCAATCGGTTCCTGGTTGTGTCGGGTTGCTGGATGGTGTTGTTTATTACAAGTGGTTCTATATTCCCTATGTTGTTGGAAAGTTTTCCTACCTCGTGGAAGGCACACCGTTAATTGATCCTTCGCTGAAGAGTTCTAGCTCGAACATTAACTATTTACGTCTCGACAAAGACGGGAAGGTTCTCGAGAAGAAATACATTACGAATGCCGAGTTCAAGAAAATCACCAATTCTTATGAACCGTCGAAACCTTTAAAACTCATCACTCAATAAAGAAACTTTTTCCGAATCCCCTTCGCGAAACTGTGGAGGGGGCGGAAAATTAGTCCGGAACACGGTGAGTAAGCCGGTACAAATCCCCTAACGTCGACCGTATGGTCGTCGATAGAAGGGTTCCTTCCCCCTCCGCCCACTGTTCAAAGGCTCTACGAAAAACCAGAACCCCCAGCTCCACAGCAAACCGAACTGTCCTTGGCTCCATTCCTTCGGCAACAAAAACCTCGGCAACCTTGGTACTGATCTTTGCCATCTTTTGGCCTTCCCGTTCCTGTAACTCGGGATTGGACTGGATAATAATCTGTCGCTTTTTAACAGCCTCGGCCCGGGAATCAAAATATTCCAAGGCAAGGGACTCGAAAGAGCTAACAACACGCTCTAGGGGATCATCCGAAGTTCTTTGGCCCAGACCACTGACAACTGCCTCTTCAAAAACCTCGGTTCCCCAAAAAAGAACCTCCCGCTTATCGGCGAAGTACCGAAAGAAGGTTCGCTGGGTTAACTGTGCCCGTTGCGCGATTTCTTCGACAGTGGTTCCTTCGTAACCTTTTTCAGAAAAAAGCTCCATAGCGGCTTGCTGAAGACGCAAGGGAGCATCGGGTTGCCAACGACTCATAACTCTACTATAGCACAAACTGACATAATGTCCTTTTTACCACTTGTCAGTTTATGACATCAGGTAGTATCTTTGTGATATCAGTTTGTGACATGGAGGATGTTATGAAAGTATTTGTGACTGGGGCCTCTGGCCATGTTGGTTCAGCGGTGGTACCCGAATTATTGAACGCAGGTCACACGGTGGTGGGGTTAGCGCGATCGGAAAACGCCGCCGAGGCCCTAAAGACCGCTGGAGCCGCCGTGTGGAGAGGCGACCTCTCCGATCTCGACAGTCTAAGTGCCGCAGCCGCCGAAGCCGATGGCGTGATTCACCTCGCCTACCGTCACGATTTAGCCTTTTCTGGCCAACCCAACGGATTTCTAGAGGCTGCGCTGGTTGACTTAGCCGCTGTCAAGGCGATGGGTCAGGCTCTTGTCGGTACGAACAAACCCTTTGTTATAACCTCGGGGACAGCGATTCTTTCGCTGAATGGTGAAGTTCGAAAGGTGGTCGAAGACGACCACTTACCGCGTGGTCCTCGGGTGGATTGCGAAAACTGGGCCATTGGGTTGGCGGAGCAAGGCGTCCGGTCTGCGGTGGTTCGTCTGGCGCCATCGGTCCATAGCACGCTCGATCAGCATGGTTTTTTGGCAATGCTGGTTGCCATAGCTAAAAAGAACGGCTTTGCCGCCTATGTAGGTGACGGGCAGAATGTTTGGAATGCTGTTAATACTCTTGACGCAGCAAGCCTGTATAGGCAAGTACTCGAGAAAGCGCCTGCAGGGAAGCGATGGCATGCGGTAGCCGAAGAGGAAGTCCCGTTTCGGTCGATCGCCGAAGCCCTTGGTGCCCAGTTAGGTATCCCCGTTCGAAGCCTGAATCAGGAAGAAGCCACCCTCTATTTTGGTGGGTTTCTCAACTTCAGCTTGATGAATTGCCCCGCATCGAGTGCCCATACCCGTGCCATTTTGGATTGGGTCCCCACGCATAACACCATTCTGGAAGACCTCAAGCTCCCGCACTACTTTCGCTAATAAGGAAAGTTGGGTCGCAGGGGGCACTCGGGAAGGTTTCAGCCTGTTAAAAATTTAACAGGCTGAGCTCGCAAACTTCGCCGCGCGGCCCATCTTTCAGCATTTTTGTCTCTTTTTCATGCTTTTTTTGCCGATTTTTTTCAACCATAAAACTTTTCGCTCCAGGACTGGCAACAAGCAAGATTGAGACTTTAGCTCGCCAAGATATAAGCACAATCTCTCCTGTTTCTCGTCACAAACGCAACGTGTTTAAGTCTTGTTCTGGTGAGAAACATGACTATGTTTGGCGAAATTTACGATCTGATCCTCGGAATGGCCAGATTTTCGTTTCTACAGAGCCTTCAAGCCAACTCACAACCTGTGAAATATTTAACAGGTTACCTAAAAAATCAACAGAATTTCTACTTTCTCTTGTATTGGCATGTTGCTTAAATTATTATTACTTCACTTAGATTTGTAGGAGAATTCATGACTCTGAAGGGCTTTCACTCTCTCCGTGAGATTTATCGCGGGGCGGGTTCGACCATTTTTCGTGCGGTACCAGCGAGCTTCCGACAACCTCGGGAAGCTCACGGCTACGCCATGAATACGAAATAGGTCTTCGCCTTAAGGATATCCCCGGGGTCATCCGATACCTTGATCTTCTTGATTCTGACGTAAGGACCTGAATCCGTCAAACATCGTTGTCGACAGCACTGGCGGTAACCTTAGGCTTATCGATTTTGAACTGGCTATTAACTTACCGCGCGAGACTCAACAACTTCAGCCGCCAGAACTGATCGAAGGCACCCTGGCCTATATTTCTCCGGAACAGACGGGCCGGATGAATTGTCCTGTAGATCTGAGAACCGATTTGTATTCTTTGGGTGTTCTGTTTTATGAGGGGTTAGCTGGTCAGATCCCCTTTCCCACCGAGGACAAAAATGAACTGGTCCATCGACATATCGCGCTTGTTCCTGAACCACCCTTGGTTGCCTCGTCAGAATTTGAACGAGGAGTCTCGGCGGTAACGGCCCGAAAAGCCCCTGTTCGCTTTCTTGACCTTCGCGTGCTGGTAACAGAACGTGACTTTGCTTCTGAACCAGGTCGGTTGAGACCAAACTGGTATATTCAAGATCAGGCAATATCGTTAAATCTGGTATTGACGTGATGGTTTTTGAAGTTAGAACAAAGAAACAGGTGCGAGACTACCAGCTATGTCAGCATGAATCGCTGGGCGGGAGAAGCGGTCGCTTGGGAAGTTATTGCGAACAGGGTAAATGATGTTATACGGACCCTTCGGGCTGGAAGATATCAAAACAACATAAGTCCATGATAGGAAATGATTTAGACGATTTATTGACACTACACATAATCGTGTGTAGACTAGGATTAGAGGGAGGTACCTACTTTGGCCACAAATCTAGCTATCAATGATGATCTACTTAAGAGTGCGCTTGAAATCGGTGGATACAGGACAAAAAAAGACACTGTGAATGCCGCTCTGGAAGAGTTTATTCAGCGACGTCGGTCAGAGGACGTTATTAGCCTTTTCGGAAAAATTGAATATGACGAAAAATACGACTACAAAGAACTGAGAAACCGATGAATAGAGTTCTTGTTGACACTTCAGTGTGGTCTCTAGCACTTAGAAAAAAGGAACACACCAATGCTGAGAGCAACTATGTTCTTCGCCTCGCTGAAGTCATACGAGATCTTCGCCTTGTGATGATCGGGCCAATCAGACAAGAAATATTGAGTGGCCTTTCGGACGAGAAGAAGTACGAAGACTTAAGACAGAAGATGTCCATTTTTGCAGACCATCCCATCGCTACCTACGAGTACGAGTTAGCGGCAAAATTTCACAATGAGTGCCGACGACACGGTATTCAAGGTTCACATACTGACTACTTAATATGTGCTGTGGCGCAGAACAACGCTTTTCCGATTTTTACTTTAGATAAAGACTTCATCCAGTATCAGAAGCATGTAGGAATTCAACTAGAGAAAGTCTTGGACGTATAACATCCAGTTCGAGCGGACAAGCTTTTTTGTCGCTCCGCGACCAAAGCTTGCAGCTCAACTCAATGTTAGATTGACCCTTCGGGCACGGCTATGAAAAACCATTATAGCTTGACACTTGGTACGTTAAGACGTACGTTTATAATGGAGGTCGTATGACTACTTTAAATGCAAGTGATGCTCGCGCCAATCTTTATCGACTCATAGATCAAACGAGTGAGTCTCATGAGCCTGTAATTATTTCTGGTAAGAGAAATAATGCTGTTCTTCTCTCGGAAGACGATTGGAAATCTATTCAAGAAACTCTTTACTTAGTATCCATTCCAGGTATGCGTGATTCGATAATTGAAGGAATGAAAGAACCTCTTGAATCGAGCACAAAGGCACTTGACTGGTAATGTGGGAGCTTATTTTCACTAAGCAAGCCGCTAAAGATGCAAAGAAGATTTCCGAAAGTGGTTTGAAAGAGAATACTCTGGTTTTGCTTACAATTCTTAAGGATGATCCTTTTCAAAATCCACCGCCTTTTGAGAAACTAATCGGAGATCTTTCCGGGGCTTACTCTCGAAGAATTAATATTCAGCACAGGCTAGTTTATGAAGTTATATCAGATAGGAAAATAGTTAGGATTCTAAGAATGGGAACTCATTATGAATAATGAAAGTCAAGACGGAATTTTCAGCTAACATCGGCTTCACCCTGACAACGTTAGCTTGACGCTTCGCGCAGGAATTCATGAGAAGAGACGATACTATTAACGAGATCTCGGAATTTTGCCACACTTATAAAGAACCAGTGTTTATTACTAGGAATGGGTTAGGCGATCTCGCTGTCATGAGCATTGAGACATATGAATTGCTCGTTGGAAAATCCGAACTTCATCAGCGAATAGATGAAGGATTGGCTGACTTACAGAAGAATGAAAGGTAAGCGTCAATTTTTACCAAGGGATGACAAATTCCAGGGAAGGAGCGAGTGCCAATTTTTTTGAGACTCGACAACCGGTAAAGCCTGTAGAACATGATTGAGATAGGCATAGGGTTCAAGCCCATT
>JAJXWL010000098.1 GCA_021781625.1 bacterium | reverse complement strand
GGGCGTTTGACAGCGGCACTGGATATTGACGCCGATGCTGTTTTTCCCATTCCCGGTCCTCTCAACCTTAAAGATTTATTTAGTTTGGCCACAGTCAGTGGCTATGATGAGCTGAAGTACCCCGTTTGGGAATCCCGGCGAACACTTCCCGAGGATGAAGATATCTGGGAGTGGATTCGTGCCGAAGACCGCTTGCTGTTCTTACCGTATGAATCTTTCACCCCTGTGATTCGTTTGCTTTCTGAAGCCGCGGTTGACCCTGACGTTTTGGCGATTCGCATGACGTTGTATAGAACCTCCGGAGACTCCTCCCTTGTGCAAGCTTTAGCGCAAGCTGCTAGGGAAGGCAAGCAAGTGATGGTCCTAGTGGAGCTCAAAGCTCGGTTTGATGAGGAACAAAACATCAGCTGGGCAAGAACGCTAGAACAATCGGGTTGTACCGTCATTTACGGCGTTGAGGGGCTAAAGGTCCACGCCAAAGCCCTCCTCATCGTACGCCGGGAAAGCGATGGAATTCGTCGGTACGTGCATTTAGGGACAGGCAATTATAATGAAAAAACGGCGAAGCTCTAT
Source organism: bacterium (assembly GCA_021781625.1). Next base: position 6,465 of record JAJXWL010000098.1, on the reverse strand, counting down.
GGAGACTTTGGTTTATTCACTGCCCGTGCCGACTATACGTTTGAAGTGGCTCAATTTTTTAATGCCATTACCGGTTACTCCTCCCTGGGACGTATGCATTACTTGGTCATGGCCCCCCATAACCTCAAGTCTAAACTTCTCTCCCAATTGGAAGGACTAACCCAACAAGCTCAGCAGGGTGTAGCTTGTCGAATCCGAGCCAAAATGAACTCCTTAGCGGATGAAGACATCATTCAAGCTCTCTATCGGGCTAGTCAGGCAGGCGTCTCGATTCAACTCAATGTTCGTGGCATTTGTATGCTGGTTCCAGGAATGGAGTTTAGCAAAAACATTCAAGTTATCAGTATTGTCGATCGGTACTTGGAACACGCCCGTGTCTTTATTTTTCAAGCCGGAGAGACCGAGGAGGTTTTTCTTTCGTCTGCCGACTGGATGTTTAGAAACTTAGAACGTCGCGTGGAACTGATGTTTCCTATTTTGTCTTCACCCTTGAAAGAGCGAATCAAAAGTACGGTAGAGGTCTGGCTGAATGACAATGTTAAAGCAAGAGTGCTAACAAATGAAGGAAACTGGGTCAGACGACAACCTAGTTTAACTGACAATGGCATTCTCCAAGATGAGCTTCGCGCTCAAGAGGCATTTCATCGCCAGGTGGAACAAGAGCGCCGCCTGGAACGGAGTGCCCCTAAACGGGATTTGGTCGCACGAAGGAAACCTAAGAATTCCTGACATACTTTGCTATGAATTCTCAGGCTAATGAAGTAAATTAACTCCATCGCGGAGGTATTATGGAGATTTCTTCTTTGAAGGCCTTGGCCGCATCTGTGCGTTCTTTGTCGATGGACGCAGTACAGGCGGCAAATTCTGGCCATCCTGGGATGCCCTTAGGTTGCGCTGACCTAGGTGCTCTGCTGTACGGCGAGGTTCTGAAACACGATCCGTCGGCCCCCCACTGGATTGATCGCGATCGCTTTGTGTTATCCGCTGGTCATGGATCTATGTTTCTCTACTCACTTTTGCACCTTACCGGTTATGATCTACCGCTTGAGGAAGTCAAAAAGTTTCGTCAGTTGGGAAGCAAAACACCAGGTCACCCCGAATATGGCTGGACGGTTGGCGTAGAGACCACCACAGGCCCCCTGGGAGCGGGCTTCAGCAACGCCGTTGGGTTTGCGATTGCTGAAACCAAATTAGCGGCCGAATTCAATACTCCTGATCACACCATTATCAACCATTACACCTATGCCTTGGCTGGCGACGGCTGTTTAATGGAAGGCGTCAGCGCCGAAGCGGCGTCCTTAGCTGGTCATTTAGAACTGGGAAAACTCATCGTCTTTTATGACTCGAATGGCATTACCATTGAAGGTCACACCGATATTGCTTTTACAGAAAATGTTGGACGCCGTTTTGAAGCATATGGGTGGCAAGTGCTGAAAGGTAGTGCCCATGATATTTCCCAAATGATGTCTCTGATTTCTGAAGCGAAAGCTGACCAGAAGCGACCGAGTTTAGTGATCCTGACCAGCACCATTGGTTTTGGGTCCCCCCACAAAGCCGGCACTCACGACGTTCATGGCACTCCTTTGGGTGCCGACGAAATTAAAGCGACGAAAAAGAACTTAGGGTTGCCCGAGGACGAGCAGTTTTACATCGTACCAGAAGCTCTGACCTACACCTCAGAAAAAGCGGCTCCCTGGAAAGCCGCACGGGAAGCTTGGGAAAAAACCTTTGCGGCCTGGGCAAAGGCCAATCCCGAACTGAAAGCGAAATGGGATAATTTCTTTGCTGAGCCATCCAGTCTCCTCGAAAAAGCCGAAGAACCTGTTTTTGCTTTAGGAGAGGCTATAGCCACCCGTGTCGCCGGTGGTAAAAGTTTGAATGCCTTTGCTAAAGTCCTTCCGGGCTTAGCCGGAGGTTCGGCAGACTTAGCTCCCTCCAACAATACGGCTCTTCCCTACGGAGACTATTCCGCTCAAAACCGCCAGGGTCGTACATTCCACTATGGCGTTCGTGAACACGGGATGGGAGGAGTCGTCAACGGTTTAAATCTACATGGAGGGTTGCGTGTCTTTGGGGCCACCTTCTTGGTGTTTTCCGACTATATGCGCCCCCCCATCCGCTTGGCGGCTTTGATGAAACTCCCTTCGTTATTTATTTTTACCCATGACTCAATCTTTGTCGGGGAAGATGGCCCAACGCACCAACCCATTGAGCATGCCGAAGCTCTGCGAGCCATTCCCGGCCTTTTAGTGCTAAGGCCTGGTGATGCTCAAGAAACCTTTCAAGCTTGGAAGCTCGCCTTACGACAAACTCAGCGTCCCTCAGCGCTTTTATTAACTCGGCAAAATCTGAAAGTCTATGAAAAACCTGCTGACTGGAAGCAAGATTTTGAACGGGGTGGTTATATTGTCAAAGATATCACCAATCCCGAGACTGTTATTCTCGCGACAGGTTCGGAGGTGAACCTTGCCCTTGACGCGTGCAAACTCACCAACCGTCGGGTACGGGTAGTTTCTGTATCCAGCCGCGAGCTTTTGCTGGGGAATCCGGACCATTTGTCCAAACTCATCCCCCAAGGTGTTAAGGTTGTCGCCGTTGAAGCGGGAATTACCACAGGTTGGAAAGGCTTGGCGGAGAATGTCCTGGGCTTAGACCGCTTTGGGGAATCTGGTCCTGGAGCAGCTGTGGCGGCCCACTTAGGATTAACAGCCGAACGTCTTGCTCAACTGTGCTAAGTTGTAAAAGTGCTGAGGTTTTTATTGAGTTTTGTTAGGACTTTTCAGACCTTGAACGAGGTCTGAAACAACAATTTTTCCTTCGTGCCCTCCATAACCGTCAGATACGGCTAGGGGGGCATGAGGGTCATCTTTCCACATTCCGTTTACATAGTACTTGTAATGAATGACACTTTGAGCAGAAAAAGGAAGTGTAACAGTCCAGAAATCGCCCTGGGGAGTTTTTTCCAGCGTGAGCGGAACAACCTTGGCAGGATCCCAATTCTCGAAATCCCCACCAAGTCCTACTTGCACAGCAGAAACCTCGATAACCCAAGTTATCCAGACTTTAGAACCACTTACCGTAGCAGAAACCCCTGGTTTCCCAGTTAGCTGCTTTTCAAAAGGTTTATTTTCACGAGGAGCCGAAAGACTAGTGGGTTTTTCTTGAAGTACGGGACTGGGTGCTGTCGCACAGGCCCCCCACAGAAAAGTTGTCACGAGAACTGCAACCCTGAATTTCATTTTTCCCCTCAAGAAGAACTTGAATCCGCAGTAAAGACAATAACTAAGTCTTCACTTTCCACCCTATGTTTGATTTTCACGAAAAGAGTCTTTGTCCCTGAGTTATAGTACCAACCGTCGGAATAATCTTGAAAATCCGGGTCAGTTCGCCAACGGATACCATGTAATAAAATGTGGTCAAAGGCAGGAACCCCTTGAATGAGGATATATTCCGAATGTCCAGTGGGAAAATCAAAGCTAAAAGTTGCTTGTTCAGGTGTGATCTGAACAGATTTAACCTGACTTGGTGCACGTAAAAAGTATGGTGGTGACCAGGAAGGAGCATTAAAGGAATACTCCTGTAAAGCCTCAGGTGAAATTTCATCGAAGAGTTCTTCTGGACGTACAACTGGTGAAGAGGAAGCGGTTTCAATAAATTCAGGGAATAGCCCCCACTTATCCGCTTGAGACAAGACATAGCTTATTAAATTCTGAGCTAAAGGCATATACGTTTTTTCTTTGAGCAATCCCTCATACTTGGCTAATAAATTCCCTAAAATGAAGGTAGCTTTGAGATTTTGTCCGCCGCCTGTTGCGGGACAATACACCAAGTTTCCTTCTCGCTGTAAGCCACTCAGGATCGCGGAAGCCACGGCAGTACAACGGGTAAGCCATTGTCCCTTTGGCTCGGTTTGTGCGAGGTCCAAAAGATTCGCCCAGTAGCCTAAGCGCCCATCCCAACTGGTGGGCAAAGGATCATTCTGCAAAGCTTTTTTGACTTGGTCTGCAAAACCGTCTGGTCCATAGTAAAGAGCATCTCGTATCAAATTAGGATTCGTCCAATCCAGGGAAGCTTGTGAGGCCTCCAACTCAACTTTGACGCGTTTAGCCTGAGTAATATCCATCAAATTCCCAAAATAGGGCATAGCTCGAAATCCCCAGGTTTTGGCATCGGCCGTCGCTTTGTTAATGGCTGAATCATAGTCTCCTTTCAGAAGAGCTTCACGCAGGTAAGCTGCGGCTAATGCTTCTGAAAATCTTGTACTTCCATTGCCCATATCCCAATCACCATTGTGATAACGTCCATTAGACCAACCGGCGTAGGCCTTCACCCAATAAGAATCCATGAGGCTTTTGACATTTGCTGTTGGCTCTACTCTACCTAACCAGCGGGATAGGGGATCAAGATCAGCTTTAACAGTTTCAATACGAATAGGATGAATAACCTTTCCCGACTGGAGAAAAAAGGAATTGTCTTCCGTGATCAAATCTCCACCACCGTCGAGAGACACGACCGTCACTTGAGAGCCTTGCCCTAACGTTAGCATGGGTAAAAAGGGGTCACGAACTGCTGACAACCCTTTTTCTAGTGAAAAGGGCAAAACAATCGCTGAGGCGGTTTTTAATGAATCTGGTAGATAAGGTTGAATGACAATTTTTTGGTTGGTTCCTGTGCTTTTCAGGTACTCTAGTCGCATACCGTCTTGGAATAAAACACTTACCCCATCTTGGTTGCGTGTCCAACGAACTGGACGGGTTTTTAAGGCCGTACCATCATTGGCGATCACGACCGCTGGCCTAGCGGCCGAGAAAGTGAATATTAGTCCTTGTCCACGAATTTGAAAATCTAATAAATCATGAACACTAGCCCCCCGAGAGGAAGGCGATCGGCCACTGACTGTCCAGTCACCCCAGGACTGTAAAAAGGATTCACTCTTTGAAAATTGAAGAACCATCAGCCCCAGGATCGCACTTATATAGAGAAGCGGTAATAAAAAATATCCTATGGGGCGTTTTTTTCTCATGTTCGTTATTCTATCCACCGGAGTTTAAAATGGCAACCTTGCTTAACCTCCACCTGTTCCGTTAAGATGCAAGTATGAAACTTTGGCTGACTTTTTTTCCGCTGGCCCTTGTTCTTTTAAATCTTATGGCCTGTGCAACCTCACCGGTGAACGCCCCCCCTCCCCAATCCACGTCTACGATAACACCGCCAACCACAGCTCCTTCACAAACTGAAAACCTTTTAGCACCAGATTTGGCAAAGTACCATGGACCTCAGGACGCCCCAAATGTCCTTGCTGCCGCCAAGCAGACTCTCAAAGAGCACAATAGGACTTTAGATACCCTATCTCGGTCTGATCTTATCCAGTATGGCGGCTTAGAACTTGCCGTTCAGCACTTCAACAGTGCCGAAGGGACGTTTCAAATTCTCCTCAAACGAGACCCCCACGACATCAATGCTCTGTATTCTCTTGCCCTCATCAGTACAGCTCGGGGGAATTTGCCTCAAACAGAAGAATACCTCACCTCGCTCCTCGCGTATGACCCTCGCAATAGTTCAGCTTTGGCTCTCAAAGGACAAATTGCCCTCTCGCAGGGCAAAACTGAACAAGCAGAAACGGACTTCCAGCAATCTCTATCCAGCAAAGAAAATGGGGAAGCCCTCTTAGGCCTCGCACAAATTCGTATCGCCGGAAAAAAATGGAAAGATGCCGAAGGCTTTTTAAATCGTGCCGTTACCCTTAATCCCCAGGACGATGAAGCTTATGCCTCACGAAGTCTTGTTGATCAGAAACTCAACAACTGGGAGTCTGCCCAAGAGGACATCAATCAAGCCATTTCTTTAGCACCGCAAGATCCCTGGCATTACTTGGATCGTGCTCGTTTAGAGTGGTTGCACCTATACAAGCCTGATGATGCTTTAGCTGATACGGCTCAAGTGCTCCAGCAAGATCCACAAAACTTTTTTGGCCACCTCTACCGAGCCCAAATCCTGGATGCGAAAAATGAAACTCAAGACGCTTGGACTGAGTACCGTTGGGTGTTAAAAAACAAGCCTGATTACCTTTACGCCTACCCCCCGGCTACCATGCTAGCGTTTGAGTATAAAGACTGGAAAACCGCGGCTGACTTAGCCTTAAAGTCAGCGGCTCAATACCCTGGCGAGTACGCTTTTCCCATTATTGCCGCTTTATCGTATCGTTTTGAAGGTCAACCCGCAAAGGCCGTATCCATCATCAATAATGCCGCTATTCGTTATCCCATGGGTTCCTCAGTCAATGAAATTTTTCGTTTCCTGGATTCCCCTTCCGAAGCCTTTGCTCTCAACGATATGCTGTCCAAAGAGAAGAATAAAGCCAATCGAATCCGTTTGAGGTTTTATCAAGGCTGTGAATATGTTTATCTTAAGGATATCAACTCTGCTCGTGCAGCGTTTCAATCCGTTGAGGACAACACAGCGCAC
>JAJXWL010000097.1 GCA_021781625.1 bacterium | reverse complement strand
GGAGCTTGTGGCCAAGACCGCCTTCGTAGATAGGAAGCCCAACCTGGTGCTAACTTGAGCAAGGCCATCACCTCGGAAGCTCTCGGTAAGCCTTCGTGAACCGGCACAAGAGTCGTTAAAACCGCCAACGGCTCTGGGGGCAATTGCCTAAGCAATGCCCTAAGCTTGCCCGAGCGCCGCCAACCTAAACCTAAAGACCCCGGCAAAGACTCTTTCCAAGCCTGCCACAGGGGCAAATCTTTCCAGGGGGGAGGCACCAGCGCCGTCCCCGGTGTATAGTATGAGGCCAAAAAGGGGCCCAATAGGCTCACCGGCTCGTCCGGATGCCAATCTTGGCTGGCCAGTTCTGGGTGGTCCGTTTCGTCAGGGACTAAGGCTCCTCCCCAAAACGCTTCTAAAGTTTCCATGGATGTCGCAAAACTGTCTTGGGTCCAGCCTACAAACGGGTTCACGGCAACATAGCGGTCCAATTCCCAGACTGGCGGGATAAGACTTAAACATTCGGGAAAAGATAAACGAGGGGAATTCATGCTTGACCTCCTATTCTGTGGTGGACTTTAGCTCCCGGACTCCAGCGGTCTACCAAGGCTTCAGGCCATCGACCCAAACTAAACCCGTGTAAGGCGGAAGCATACGCTTTGCGATACCAAGTAAACTTGGCTAAAAAAGGATGAAGGGCTGTCACTAAACCCGTGAAAGCCAGCAACAAGGCAGCTCCCCAACCCATGAAGGCTCTTAGGCCGGCGTGTGGGGCGTATTCGGGCAATTGCAGTACCTGTTCTGCCCCCAAAGCGAGCAAAGTCGAAGCCGCCAGGACGAGAACACCGGCCAGTAAGGACCGAAACAACCCCGAAGGACGTTCCCAGGCTCCTACCACCAGGGGCAAAAGAGCTGCCCAGACCACACAGGACAAAACCAAGTGGCTGGGAGCCCAGTGCGCTAGGACGACCAAATTCACTCCCAAAATTCCGGCCCAAACGATACCCCCAACCCAGGGTCGCCAAAGACCTAACCTTTGCGCGGGAGGGGCCGTTTTGACCAAAGAAGAATCGCCCGACCATAAAAAGGATTTCGCCTTATACAAACCGTGACCCATCAGGTGTACCAACGCCAACCCCGGCGACCCCAAACCCAGTTCCATCATCATGAATCCCATCTGACCCACGGTGGACCAAGCCAAACGGCGTTTGACATCGGGTTGCACTATCATCGCTAAGCCCCCCCAGAGTGCTGACAAACTGCCGGCCAGCAAAACCAACAACTGAGCTTCTGGGTGATGCGCAATAATGAACGAAAACCGTATCAGCAAAAATCCGCCGGCATTGATGACCCCGGCGTGCAGTAAGGCCGAAACAGGCGTCGGAGCTTCCAAGGTTCTGGGAAGCCAACCATGAAACGGTACTTGGGCACTTTTTGAAAGGGCACCCAAGGCCAATAAGCCTGCCGCCCAGGAAATCTGTACCCCCTGGAGGGGAAGTCGAGAAAGCTCCGTAAAGTTTAAAGTTCCCGCCGATAGTCCTAGGAGAATCGCTGAGCCGATCAGACAGACATCGCCAAAGCGGCTCACCAGAAACTTTTCCCAAGCGACGACCCTTGCCGCTCTGCGGTGACGGTAGTGTTCTAAAAGCCTATGCAGACCGAGGCTAGTCAACATCCAGAAGACAATGAACAGCACCATATTCCCGGCTAAAGCTAAGCCTTGAACGGCCCACAAGGTCCCGACCAAATTCCTTAAAAACCGCCGACTTTGATATTCACCGGCTAAGCTCACTACCGCATAACGGTGCACAAAGGTCCCCAACAGCGCCACATAGACGGCCATGATTACCGCAGCAGGGGTGAAATCCAACCATACAAAGGGCCCCGTACTAAGCCCGGGATTTAACCACGCTACGAAAAAACATCCCAGCAGAGGCAAAGGCACCAAAAATGTCCAGCTCAAGGATTTTCTCATAGCTTACTCCTGAAATTATTATTACGAATATTATTTCGTATTATTTTCCCAAGGTAAAACCACTTGTAAGAAAGGTCAAGTCATTGACGAAATTTTTTTCAGTAATTATTCTTGGAGTATGCCGGAATCTCCTAAAGAATGGACCTTCTTTAGCAACCATACTCATGTGTTGTATTGCCTCGCCAAAGAACCCGATCGCCCCCTTAGGCTGGTGGCCCAACAAATTGGGATTACCGAGCGGGCCGTACAATTGATTGTTCATGATTTAGAGGAAGCTGGGGTCTTGCGCCGGCGGCGAGAGGGTCGGCAAAACCGGTATGAACTAGATTTTTCTGTGGCCTTAAGACACCCCATCGAAAAGCATGTCACGATCGGCGAGGTTCTTGCTCCTTTGCTAAGGAACACCCCCCCAGAAGGTCCCCTCTTGCCGACAGAATAAGCTTTGCCTATTTTCAGTTCAGGAGTTCCTATGAGCCAGAACTTTTATGAATTGTCGGCCCCTCGAGCCGATGGTAAGACGTTTTCTTTTTCCGAACTAAAAAACCAGGTGGTCCTGATTGTTAATACTGCCACAAAATGCGGTTTAGCCCCTCAATTTAAAGGCCTGGAAGAGTTACACCAAACCTTTAAAGACCAGGGTTTGCGAATCCTGGGCTTTCCGTGTGATCAGTTTGCCCATCAAGAACCTGAAAGCGATGAAACTATGGCCACGGTTTGTCAGGTCAATTTTGGGGTCACATTCCCCCTTCTTGCCAAGAGTTATGTGAATGGACCTCAAACCAATCCGGTTTTTCATTACTTAAAAGCCAAAGCGGGCGGCTTTTTTGGTCGCGAAATCAAATGGAATTTTACCAAGTTTCTCGTTGATCGACAGGGGAAAGTCCTGAAACGCTTTTCGCCCACTACACCTCCCCAAGCCCTGATTGCCGATATTCAAAAAGCTCTGAACGGTTAAGAACGAAAACAAGGAAGACTTATGGACCCCTGGGAACACGAAACCTTACTCTGGGAAGATGATTTTGAGGGTAAGGAAGTGAACCCCCACCATTGGTGCTTTGATACCGGCACCAATTCAGGCTGGGGAAACCAGGAACTTCAAGATTACCGACGAGAAAATGCCACTTTAGAACTCGTGGAGGGGGCAACTTGTCTTGTCCTCACGGCTCGCCGAGACGATAAGGGTTGGACTTCGGCCCGCTTAAAGTCTAAGGGTCTTCAAGCTTTTCAAGGCGGAAAAATCGAGGCCCGTCTCAAATTACCTCAAGGTCAAGGAATGTGGCCCGCCTTTTGGATGCTCGGTCAAGACATTGACCGAAACGGCTGGCCTGCTTGCGGTGAAATCGACATCATGGAAATGGTCGGAGGAACCAAGGACCAGGGCGATTCCGTGGTTTACGAAACGCTTCATTGGGGCAGTCCCCGAGAGCACCTTCTCACTGACCCCAACAATTTCTATCGCCTACCCCAAGGCAAGTTTTGTGAGGATTTCCACACCTTTGGCATAGACTGGAAGCCCCAAAGAATCGACTGGTACGTCGACGGTGTGCTTCGGGGCAGTCATTCACTTCAGCATCGTTCGATGGGGAAGTCTTTTCATCAACCCTTTTTTTTGGTGTTAAACCTCGCCGTTGGGGGAATCTGGCCAGGCTATCCCGACGAAAGCACGACGTCTTTGCAAACTCTGACCATCGACTGGGTTCGAGTCTATCGTTGAGCTAGATCTGTGCGAGTTCCATGACGCGGAGAACTTCAGGTAACAGCTGTTTTTTACGCGACACGACGCCAGGTAATTGGTATAACCCCTCCCCGAGCTTCTGGTACACCAGTTCTTCTTCGGCTCGTGACAAGTTCGTCATCAACAACACACTGTCTTCTTTGACGACATCGGTGACCAAGAGCATCATCCAATCTAAAGTATTTTCTTTCTTCACTTGCTCTAAAGCCACCAAAAACGCTTCACTAATTTCTTCAATGCCATTCAAAGAAACGGTTTCAACCTGTGCAATGCCTACAGCAATTCCAAACTCCCGGTAGATTTTAAAGTCTCCGGTAGCTGTTTTGAGAGGATCCAGGCTCTGCAGAGTGCTCATCTTCGAGAGAATTTCCTGGGAGTAATCTTCGATCTTGATTCCCGCGAGAGAGGCTAAATCTTTTGCCGCAGCTCGATCCTCATCCGTAACGGTCGGGGATTTGAGAAACAGCGTATCGCTGAGTATCCCCGAAAGCATGAGGATGGCGTACGGACGCTCGATCGGAATTCCATGCATGCGGTAATGTTGATAAACAATGGTGCAAGAACTGCCTAAGGGTTTCGAAAAAACGTAAATGGGGGCATTAGTTTTCTCTGCCCCTAAGCGGTGATGGTCGATAATTTCGCGAATATCTGCCTCAGCGGCTCCCACCACACTTTGAGCCACCTCGTTGTGGTCGATTAAGATGATTTTTCGGCGAGGTTTTTCGATAAAACTTCGCCGGGTGACCACCCCTATAAAACGACCGTCTTTTAAAACGGGGAGACCGCGCAAGTCTGAGCCTAAAAGAATCTTCTTGGCGTCATCAAACAAATCGTCATGTTGTAGGACTAAGGGCTCCGTATTCATAATGTGCTTGACGGGTGCACTTAACCACAATAGACGTATGGAATCGGTGGTATCCGACGCCGAAAGGTAGATGGAACCTTTAAATTGAGAAAGATCAGCATCGATTTCGGGGACACCTTGAACATTGGTAATCACAATTAAGGGGAACTGATTTTTCACCGCATGAGAGATAATTCTTTTGCGGTCACCTACAACAAGAACCGGTTTCTCGGAGGTGAAGGAGTCCATTCGCGCAATACTTTTTTCATAGTCCATCGACCCAATCATCATGGGGGCCCGAATTTCTTGCTCTTCTCCACGCTTTAAAAAGCGACCGGGGATGACCTTTTCGAGGTTGCCCACATAAAAGGTATAATTGAGTTTTTTTTGAGGTCCGTTTGTTTTGATGAAATACGAGGCTACCTCATGAATCCCGATGATACCTAAGAACTGACGTTCGCGGTCAAAAACGGGTAAAACGCTCACGGTATTTTCATCAATTTCACGAATCGCTTCCAGCACAGGTTCATTTTCCTGCATCAGAGGGCCGTCCGAACGAACGACGTCCATGACCCGGGTGTGCACATCGCGCACAAATTCGGGGGAAGGAATACCAGCTTTTTCTAAGACAAAACGGGTTTGTGCGTTGAGAGCACCGCAGACCACCCCTCGGTATTCATGATCGTGATCTAAACGGGATTTAAAATCGGCATAACAAATGGCAGAGCACACTGCATCGGTATCCGGATTTCTGTGTCCGGTCACAATAATTTCTGAAAATGACACCAGTAGACTCCTTGGTGAACAACCTTACAGAAGCTTAGAGGCTTCCTCAACAATCTAAACCGAAAAAACGCAATTTTCAAAAGTTTTTATGATTGAACTCCGAATTGCAAGGGCAAAACAAATAAAAACCCTGTTATGTGGTCAAGAAAGCCAGAAGGATTTCTTTAGCCCAGGTCAACGTGTCTTATTATATTACGACCATTGGTCGTATATAATTGAGACTATTGGTCGCAGTTTAATCTCCAATTTCATCAGTTAAAATCCAAAACATCATTATATCAACAAGGGGTGGAAGAATTCTAAAAATACCGATTCTTCCCCTTTGTGAAAGGAGATCGCTTTTGCTAACCACCCAAGAAGATTTGTGCACACCCACTTATCAAGCACCCGAATTGATTGAGCTCGGGTCAATTCTACAGCTCACCAATTATACAGTGAGCGTTCAAGCCAGCTAAAATTAGGTAAGGTAAAATTATGAAAGTCAAAACGATTCTTACAAGTTTTTTAGTCCTTTTAGCTTTGTTCACCTTTGGTTGTTCTTCACCTGTTTCAGTTTCTGCAGCGAAAACTCCCACACCTTCTGACAGCTCTAGTTTCGTGGTTAATGTCTCTGCGAATACGCCGTTAGCATCAAACCGAAGTGTTTCACTTTTAAGCGACAGCAACGTGGCCTCTGTTCAGGTTACCGTCACTCAAAATGGCACTACAGTAGGGGGTGGAACACTCACTAAAACAACTACTGGCTACTCGGGTTCCATTTCACTATCCCAAAGCGGTATCGAAACTTTTACCGTTGTTGCCCTTAACACGATTGGGATTGAACTCTGGGTTGGTTCAGCTATTGAAAACATTTCCACTTCGGGAGTGAGCATTGCCATTCCAACCAGCCCAGCGCCAGGTACGCTCCAACTTCCAACAACAGCTAACCCTGTTATGGTATCCGCCACAGGAACAAATGAATTAACCGTTTCGTACACCCCGACGACGTCTATTGACACCGCCAATCTCTATGTTTCACAAGGCAATAGTTCCGGTTTAGTCATTTCAAACCTGAGTCTTACGAACAAGAATGGAACGTGGTATGCAACTGTTTCTGACCCTTCCTTCACAGCGGGAAAGGCCATTTACCTTTGTGTTTTGACCACGACAAGCGGAGTGCAAAGTTGTCTTCCCCAAGGCTCGTTAGGAAATACCACGAGTTGGACACAAATTGTTTATCCCTCGACAATTTCCCCCTTAGGTGTACCTGCCCCCCAACCGACGGTCTCTCCCTCACCTACAGTTACACCTAGTCCAAGTGGACTAACCTTAACTGGTCCTAATGGCTCCATCGTTATTTCTAATATGTCTGGGAATTCTTTAACTGTATCCTATACAGCTTCATCTACACTTACTGGGGCCTACCTGTACTTAAGTCAGGGCAATGGTACTGGTTTAGTCGTATCGAACATGGCCATGACGAACAAAGGAGGGACTTGGTCGGCTACAGCAACGGATAGCTCTTTTGTTTCAGGGGCTCAAATTTACGTAGATGTTTTAACAGATAATAACGGAACGGAAGTCAGTATTCCGCAAGGTGTTGTTTCTAACACAACTGGTTGGGATACCTTTGCCTACGCCACTTCACCTTCACCCAGTCCAACCATCAGTCCTAGCCCCACGGTAAGTCCTTCCCCGACCCCCGCACCGAATGGCGGGACAATCGTCAGTGGTCCCAACGGAAGCGTCGT
>JAJXWL010000096.1 GCA_021781625.1 bacterium | reverse complement strand
GTCACGTCGCATTGAAGCAGAACTTCGGGATAGACTTTTTTCACACCTCACCGTTCTCCCCCCCTCTTTTTACCAACAAACCACAGTGGGGGATTTATTAGCCCGTGCTACCAATGACCTCGAAGCCATTCGAATGGCAGTGGGGTTTGCCTTAGTGGCCTTTACCGACGCAGTATTTCTATCGGGCTCTATTTTGGTGATCCTATTTGCTCAGAACCCCCTGCTGACTCTCATCATTGTCAGTCCACTTCCCATCATCACTCTTCTGATCTTGTTGTTTGGCGGGTTAATCAGCAAGCTGTTCAAGGGGGTGCAAGAAGCCTATTCGGGATTATCCACCTTTGTTCAGGAGCACTTAGCAGCCAACCGTGTCATCAAGGCCTTCGTCCTAGAAACAGAAAAAGATAAAGCCTTTTGGGAGGCCAACTCTCGCTTTAAAGAAGCCAACATGAAATTAGTTCGACTCTGGGGGTTCTTTTTTCCCATGATTTCGGCCCTTTCGGGCTTATCTGCCCTGCTTCTGTTATACTTTGGCGGCCAAGCCGTCATGGCCGGAAAGCTCAGTTTGGGTCAGTTCACCGCCTCCCTCACGTACCTTTCGATGTTAATTTGGCCGTTAATGAGTGCGGGAATGGTCGTAAACCTTTTGCAAAGAGGAGCTGCCAGTCTCAGGCGCATCGCCGAAATCCTCAACACCCCTCCAGGCATAACGTCTCCGGCACAGGCTTTGGGTCGGCCCGAGCGCTTTGACCTTAGCTTTAGGAACTTAACTTGGGGCTACACCGAGCCTGTTTTACACAATGTGAACTTAGAAATCCCCCAAGGAACGTTTTTAGGTGTCTTGGGCAAGATCGGTAGTGGAAAATCTAGCTTGTTTAACCTCCCCCCCCGTTTAGCCGACCCGCCTCCTGGCACGATCTTTCTCAACGGGAAAGACATCAGGGACTACGATTTAAAAGCTCTGCGAAACTGTTTTGCCCTTGTTCCCCAAACAACCTTTCTTTTTTCGGATAGCATCAAGAACAACCTCGCTTTTGCCGCGCCTGGGGCAGACGAAGCCTTTTTACGTCGAATGGCCGAAATTTCCACCATAAACCGAGATTTTGACGGATTCTCTCAAGGCTGGGACACCCTCCTCGGAGAGCGGGGGGTTACCTTGTCCGGGGGTCAAAAACAACGCTTAGCCCTCTCCCGTGCTTTGGCTGCACGAGCCCCCATCTTGGTCTTAGACGACGCCCTTTCGGCGGTAGATGTGGAAACCGAAGAAAATATCGTCGCGCACCTGCGTCAGGAACGAGCAGGAACCACCAGTATTTTAATTTCTCATCGAGTGGCGACACTTAGACGTTGTGATTGGGTGATTGTCTTAGACGCGGGCCATATTGTCCAAGCCGGCACCCCAAGTGAACTTATGCGCCAAGAAGGCATCTTTCGGGAAATAGCCCATTTACAACACGCCGGGGAGGAAGCATGAAAAAACCCTTAGCCCCCCTCAAAGACTGGACGTTGATCCTTCGTCTCGCGACTTTCTTACGGCCCTATCGTCTTTCGGTAGGACTCTCTTTGGCCGCCTTGGCCATCGCTACCGCAAGCGAATTAGCGATTCCTGTTTTACTTCAGAACGGCATCGATCAAGGCATTCTGGCTCACAACAATGCCAAACTCACTCTGGCTGGGGCCGGAATCTTGTTGATGCTTTTGATCGACCTCGCCGTGTCTTTCTTTCAGGTTTACAACTTAGCCAAAGTCTCTCAAGACGTCATGCGCGACCTGAGAACGGACCTATTTGCTAGGCTACAACGTCGACGTTCGTCATGGTTGTACCATAAACCCACCGGTCAGCTCGTTTCAGCGGTGACGAGCGACATTGCCACCCTCAGCGATTTTTTTAATTCCTTCTTTACCTCACTTTTAAAAGATTTTGTCATGATGGCAGGGGTTGTCGTTACGCTTTTTGTCATCAACACGTCCCTCGCACTTTTTACTGTCATCAGCTTGCCTCCGGTCCTTGTTTTGGCGGTGTTATTTCGTCAGGGTAGCCGAAAAGCCAATCGCCGCGTTCGCGCAGGCATCAGTCAAGTCACCACGTTTCTTTCAGAACACTTATCAGGTATGAGCTTGGTGCAACTGTTTACTCGTGAAACCGAAACGCGGTCCCGCTTTCAAGGAGCTAACCAGGAACTGCTTAAAGCTAACCTGTCCGAGATGAAAGTGAATGCAATCTTCCGCCCTCTCATCGACGTATTGAACTCAACCACCCTAGGCTTTTTAATCTGGTTCGGCACTGGCCTTCACGATCAAGGCTTGGTCACGTTGGGAGCCTTGGTAGCCTTCATCAATTTAGTGGGAAAATTTTATCAACCCGTGGGAGATATTGCCGAAAACTTCACGTTGATGCAGTCGGCCCTCGCCGGTGCAGAACGAGTTTTGGCACTGTGGGAGGATGGTGATTCCCTCCCCGATACGGGCAACTTACTTTGGGAGGATTTTCCGCCCAGTGCTGTCGAGTTTGACCAAGTCGAGTTCTCTTATCTTCAAAATGAACGAGTTCTCAAAGGAGTGAGTTTTCGCTTAGAGCCCGGTCAAAAGGTAGCCGTCGTCGGGTATACCGGAGCAGGAAAGACAACCCTTACCAACCTCCTGACACGGTTATGGGACGTTGAGGCCGGGTCCATCCGCTACGCCGGTCACGATTTGCGTGAATTCTCCTTGGCAAATCTAAGACGTCATGTCCAAAGTGTTTTGCAGGATGTGGTTTTGTTTTCGGGTACTATCGCTGAAAATTTGGATCTAGGCCGTGGCTTAGCCCGTTCCGAGCTTGAAGAGGTCTGTCGCCGTGTGCACGCCCACGATTTTATTAACGCCTTGCCCCAGGGCTATGATACCCCTTTAAGCGAGGGAGGAAGTAATTTATCAGCAGGTCAGCGTCAATTGATCTCTTTTGCCAGAACCTTAGCGCAAGACCCTGCTTTACTGATTCTGGATGAGGCAACCGCCAGTGTCGACACGGTGACAGAACATCTGATTCAAGAAGCCTTGGCAGAACTTCTCAAAGGACGAACCAGCCTCGTCATCGCCCACCGGCTTTCGACCATTCAAAGTGCCGATCTGATCTTAGTTCTCGATGAAGGTCGGGTTGCCGAACGGGGCACTCATGAAGAGCTTATGGCGCTTCAAGGCTTTTATTATGATTTGGTCAAGCTTCAGTATGAAGCCGGAGCTTGAAACACCAATACCAAGGCATACGTGAGGGTAAAAAAGGTTAACTGACGGACCATGGCCCCCATTTGGGGGCCCTTGCTTCGGGGAGAAAACCCTCGCTGTCCCATGCGGTAAGCCTCGGTACCAGCGATCAAAGTGCCCAGTACTAAAAGCAACAAGGGTATCGGGGTGAGACCAGCACCCAGGACGAAAAAACTTAGCCCCCAGGCAAGCACTCCCAAAACTAAAGGGGCACCAGGAGCCTTGGAACCGAGGAGAACGGCCAGGGTACGGCGTCCGGCTAGTTGATCGGTCACGCGGTCACAAGCGTGATTGACCGCTAAAAGAGCTGCCACCATAGCCGTTGAAGGCAAACTCAACCTCAGCACCGCCCAGGTAAAAAATCCAGTTCCGGCAAAATACACCAGATTAATCACCAAGCCACCCAAAAAAATGCCGGCAAAAAGTTCTCCCCACGGTGAACCACTCAAGGGTCGACGCCCCCCGGAATAGGCAAACCCTACCAACATCCCCAGTCCCCCAAAGAAAGCCATCGTAAGACCGCGGAGCCAGATGAGTCCCACCCCCAGCAAACCCGCTCCTGCAAACAAAGCTAACGCGATGATGAAAGCGGCACCTGGCGGAGTTCCTTGGTGAAGAAGGACTTTATCGGCCTCAAAGTTCAATTCACGACGATCAGTACCTCGCCAATAGTCAAAAAAAGTATTAAAGGCTGTAGTCCCCATATCTAGCAAAAAAAGTGCCATTGAAAATAACACAACCGCTGTCCAGGAAATGTCAGTCTGAGGCGTCTTGAACAGGAGGATAAGACCAAGTCCCAGGGATGTCAGACTCACCGTTTTAGTACGAAGTTCAACGATGGCCCAGAATTCACGCATTTTCATGGTATTGCTTCTTCGGTTTCTCTTTAAGATGCACCACATTAAAATGCCATGACCACAGAGTTTTGACCACTACTACTTTTTCCAATCCTGTTGACGTCAGACGCTTACCAACTTAGACTGAAAGTATGAGTGCTCCGCTAATCCTCTGTGTCGACGACGAGCCGATCATCTTGCAAAGCCTCCGGATTGAACTGCGGAACAGTCTTGGTACTTTGTGTGTCCTTGAAACCGCCGAAAGCGGCGAAGAAGCTCTCCAGATTCTTGAAGAACTATCTGGCTCGGAGCAAAGGTTGGCAGTGATCATCTCTGACCAAAATATGCCGGGGATGAAAGGACACGAACTCCTGGCGCGTATCAAAACTCAATTTCCTGAGGCGTTTACCATCCTCTTAACTGGTTTTTCTGATTTAGAGGGAGTTAAGCAGGCCGTCAACAATGCTCAACTTTACCGCTATATCACCAAACCTTGGAAAAAAGAGGAGTTTGTTTTTACCATACGTCAAGCTTTACGTGAGTTTACCCAACTTCAGCTCATTCATGAGCAAGACCTCAAAATCGAAAAACTCACATTTTCCATGATTACAGCCCTCGAAGCCGCCAACCTCAGCTATGACGAAGACACCAGTTACCATATTCTTCGTGTTTCGGAATACGCAGCATTTTTAGCTGAAAAGCTGGGAATGGACGAAAGCTACGTATCGCGGATTCGTATTTATTCACGGCTTCATGACATTGGCAAGGTTGGAGTGGCTTGCCAGCTTTTGAACAAACCCGGCCGTTATACGACCGAAGAATTTGAAATCATGAAAAAACACGTTTGGTACGGATACAAAATCCTCAGTGCCGACGGCATTGATGAAATGGCCAGAAACATCGCCTACTACCATCATGAACGCTGGGATGGCACAGGGTATCAATCCGGCTTAAAAGGGAATGCGATACCCTTCGAGGCCCGTATTACCGCTGTCGCAGATGTTTTTGACGCCCTTCTTAGCAAACGTGTCTATAAACCCGCTATGCCTTTTGAAGAAGCTTCTGGCAAAATTCTGGAAGCTTCCGGGTCGCATTTTGATCCGCAAGTCATTGAAGCGTTTCAGGCCCATTTGCCACAACTACAAGAGATCCGTGAACGGATCAACGCCTCTGAACAAGCCGTAACCAGCTTAGGTACTGAGTGTACCGATTGTGAATAAACGCTTTTTTGAATAAACGTTGTCCAAGCCCCCTAGGCTCTCTGGACGAAGGTTGTAACGTCTTGCAGTACGGGCAATTCAGCTCATCTTTATCAAAATTTTTCAAAGTGCAAGCCAGGTATTTGGTCCGTGGACGAGCCGTCTTCAGGAAACGGCCCCCCCTGATTTTTTTTGCTTTAACGAGACTCATTCTGTCAAATTCTCCGTCATAGAAAGCGGAAGTCGCACGGTAAAGACTGTTCGGCCTGGTTCACTAACAAAACTCAGTTTACCTTGGTGTTCTTCGACGATCTTTCGGCTAATATCCAGCCCCAGGCCAGTACCTTCACCAGGGCGTTTGGTTGTAAAAAACGGTTCAAAAACTTTTTCTTGGACGTCTGGAGAAATTCCTGGACCAGAATCCATGACATCGACACGAGCCCAATGGTCTTCGCTAGTAATGGTCACTTCGAGACGCCCTTTATAGTCCATGGCCTGCAAAGCATTGGCAATTAAGTTGGTCCAGACCTGGTTGAGTTTATCGGGATAACCCGCCAAAGGAGCCACCGTGCCGTAATTTCTGACCACTTCCACTCCCAACTTGATCTTATTTTGAAACAGGGTCAAAACCGTTTCAAGCCCTTCAGCTAAGTTGACGGATTGGTAGGGTTCGTCCTGATTCTGGTGACTGAAAGTTCGGAGGGCTTGAATAACTTTTGCAGCCTTGTCTGAAGCCTGGTCGATGATGGCACAAGACTTTTCCATACTGAGCATCTCATTGATCATCCGTACGGCGTCTTTCCCCAAGGGGTCTCGTAACAATGGTAAAAATGGCTCCAACTCGTTTTCAACCCCTAATTCGGCCAAGTTGTCAGCCAATTCCTCGTCCGCTTCAACACCGAATTTGGCAAGGAAAGCCAAAATAGATTTTTTCTTTTGTCGTAATTGAGAGCCCGAAACCAAAAGAATCTCGCGGTTCCCCACTTCGTAGAGTCGATAAAATAGGGCTCTTTGTTCTAGCGACAAGACCTGCATCAACCAAGGCAACGACTCTAAAACCTTTTTCAGCAGTGCCAACACATTGTCATTCGAAGCGGCGATGGCCCCCAGTGGGGTATTGATTTCATGGGCAATTCCTGAAATCAACTGACCTAAGGCGGCTAGTTTTTCAGCTTGAATCAGCTGTTCCTGAGCGGCCTTGAGGTCCCCTAAGGCAATTTCCAGATGTCGGGTTCTTTCTTCCACCTTGATCTCTAAGTCTTCATTGGCCAAACGAATCGCTTCGGCAGCAGCCTCCACCTCAGTGATGTCTTCACAAAATTTTTCAATGACAAATTCCGTGCGTTTGGGGTCAAAGACCTGACTTAAGTACAGGTTAACCGAACGAATGGAGGTATGCCCCCGGGTCCAAAACCGAGTCTTGACTTGGGCCTTTCCGTGCTCGCTGGCTAGAAGTTTCGCAAAGAGAAAGTCCCTCTCTTCAGGTCGCACATAAAACTCTCGAGCATTTTGATAAGCTCCCTTAACTTCAGCCGGCGAGGGAAAATCTAAGATTTTGGCCATGGCTTGGTTCAAGTCAATCAACTCTCCTTCTGGAGTTGTATGCAAAATCCCGATTTGGGCGTCTTCAAACATGCGACGGAAGCGATACTCAGAGTCCCGTAAATCTTGTTCTCTGAGCCAAATCTTTTCTCTAAGGTCTTCCAGCTCTTCCAACACGTGATTTAAGTCTTGAAAGGGGGTGTATTCCAGCGTCACGGAATAATCCCCCGAAGCTATTTTGACGGTTTCTCGTTGAAACTTATCTAAGGTCTCTAAGAGCCGGTCAATCAAAAACTTCCTTAACAAAAGCACAGTAACCGCGGCAATGAGAAATAAG
>JAJXWL010000095.1 GCA_021781625.1 bacterium | reverse complement strand
AATCCTTTGACTTGGTACTTCTCGATATCGTCATGCCAGAAATGGACGGTTACGAAGTTCTCCGCCGCATGAAAGCCGATACCAATTTGCGCAATATACCCGTAATTTTAGTGTCGGCACACGATGAATTAGAAAAAATAGTCCAAGGTATTGAACTGGGGGCTGAGGATTATTTGCCCAAATCGTTTAATCCCGTTTTGCTCAAAGCCCGTATTGGGGCGTGTCTCGAAAAAAAAGCCTTAAGGGATCAAGAGCAAAATTACTTGAGTCAAATTCAACATGAACGGGAAAAATCTGAGAAGTTGTTGCGAAATATTTTACCAGACTCGATCGCCGACCGCTTAAAACAAACCGAAGACATCATTGCGGATAATGTGGAAGATGTCAGTGTCATGTTCATCGACATCGTGGAATCTGTTCCCTTATCGGCAAATTGGCCAGCCGTGGATTTGGTTCAAATGCTGAATCATATCTTTTCAAGCTTTGATGAATTGGTTGACCACTATCATCTTGAAAAAATTAAAACCAGCGGTGATTCGTACATGGTTGTTGGCGGTTTACCCTTACCTCAAAAGGATCACCTCGAAGCGATGGCCCAAATGGCCCTCGATATTCGAGAAAGTTCAAAACGTTTTACACGCCATGACGGAAGCCCCATGCAGTTCCGTCTCGGCTTGCACTGCGGACCTGTCATCGCAGGGGTTATTGGAACGAAAAAGTTTGCCTATGACCTTTGGGGGGAAACTGTCAACATTGCCAGCAGAATGGAATCCCAAAGTCTGCCCAATGCTATTCAAGTCACTCCGACGGTATACGAGCGTCTGAAAGACCATTTCACCTTCTCTCCTCGCGGAGAAATCGAAGTGAAAGGCAAGGGTCTCATGACGACCTATTTTCTTCAAGGCCGTGTCTAATCGTGCCTGCCCACACCCTGTTTGAATTATGGACTGAAGCGGCACAGCGACATGCACAGCGCTCGGCTTTAGGCTGGGTTGGTGAATCCCCGTGGACTTACGCCGAGTTGGACCACCGCATTCGAGGGCTTCAAGCTCATTTGACCGAGCTTGGAGTTTTGCCAGGCGACCGAGTCGCTCTCTGGTCTCAGAATCACCCCGCTTGGGGCGCGGTTTACCTCGCCGTAACGCTCTCAGGTCAAGTCATTGTTCCCCTCTTACCAGATTTTCCTTCTGCAGATACAGCACAAGCCCTCCTCCATTGCGAGGCTAAAGTATTTGTCGTCAGCCAACACCTGCGGGATGCTTGGCAACAGTATCTCAACCAAGCCTCCGAAGAAGTAAAACTCGCTTTGCAATCTTTGCGGATACTGGTCTTAGAGGACCTCGTTCAAGAACTCATCACCCCGGCCCCTGCCCTTTCTAGCCTTCCCCAACCTACGCAAGACAGTTTAGCGGCTCTCATCTACACCTCGGGGACGACCGGAACCCCTAAAGGCGTCATGCTGAGTCATGGCAACTTGACCAGTAATGTTTTAGCCGCCGCGCCGATTCCACGACTTCATGCTGGCGACA
This sequence comes from bacterium, assembly GCA_021781625.1. Next base: position 5,647 of record JAJXWL010000095.1, on the reverse strand, counting down.
GGCTGTTGTCCGTCCTGCCCCTCGCCCATACTTATGAATGTACCCTGGGGCTCTTGATCCCTCTTAGCCTCGGGTGTCACGTCAGCTACTTGAATAAGCCTCCGGCCCCAGCGGTTCTTTTACCGGCCCTGGCCACTGTTCGTCCTCAGGCCATGCTCACGGTTCCTTTATTCATAGAAAAGATTTACCGTCAAAAAATCCTGCCTACGCTTCAAAAGCCCCTTCTGAAGATTTTATTGAAAGTCCCGCTGATCCATACGTTACTTCTCAGAAGTGCTGGTCGAAAGTTAAAAAAGCTCTTTGGCGGTAGACTACACTTTTTTGGAATTGGCGGGGCTGGATTAGCTCCCGAGGTAGCACGCTTTTTACATAAGGCAGGTTTTCCCTACGCTATTGGCTATGGTCTGACAGAAACAAGCCCTTTATTGGCTGGTCACCTCAAGGTGAAGTTATTTTCTACAGGAAAAGTCCTTTCGGGCGTTCGCCTGAAGATTGCCGAACCTTTAAATTCTCAAGGTGCAGGCGAGATCCTTGCCCAGGGGCCCAATATCATGCAGGGCTATTACAAAGACCCCGAACGGACTGCCGAAGTGTTGACTCCAGACGGTTGGCTTCGTACAGGGGATTTGGGCCGGTTTGATAAACATGGACATTTGCATATTATGGGAAGGTCAAAAAACACGCTTTTGGGTCCCAGCGGAGAAAACATTTACCCCGAAACCATTGAAGCTCTGTTGAATCAAGACCAGCTGGTTCTAGAATCTCTGGTGCTGAAAAACGGTCCCCATCTTGTGGCCAAAGTGGTCGTGGATCACGAGACGCTTCAAGATAAATTGGCACCTTGGGGGCGAGACTTAGGAAAAGCTCTTGAGGCATACCTCGATAATATGAAGCATTTGATCAATAAACGACTGGCACGTTTTAGTCACGTGAGCCGTGTCGAAGTCCAAGATAAGCCTTTTGAAAAGACTGCCACGATGAAAATTAAACGATACCTGTATGAGAAAAAAGATGTTCCGAAAACCTAGGTTCTAACCACATGGAGCTTTGGAAACGTAACCTCATTATTTGCTGGTTTGGCATGTTTGCCACCGGAATCGGTTTTAGCCAAATCGCCCCCATTATGCCTTTATTTATTCAGCATCTTGGGGTTCACAATGCCGCACAAGTCGAAGTTTGGTCTGGGTTAGCCTTTGGAGCCACATTTATCATCTCGGCGGTCTTTTCTCCGATTTGGGGACGAGCCGCCGACCGCTATGGACGAAAACCCATGCTCCTGAGGGCCAGCCTTGGCATGGCAATTGTGATCTTTTTGATGGGCTTTTCACAAAATGTCCTGGAACTCTTGATATTGCGCTTACTTCAAGGGGTCATTACTGGGTACAGCACAGCTTGTACGACTTTAATCGCGACACAAACCGACAAAGAACACGCCGGTACGGCCTTGGGTACTCTGGCCACTTCTGGCATTGCCGGTTCGCTGTTAGGGCCGCTGGTAGGGGGTTTTATTGGGGAAACCTGGGGCTATCAAGCGGTTTTCTTCTTTACCGGCTTTTTGATGATTCTGACTTTTCTTTTGACCCTTTTGTTCGTCAAAGAATCCTTCACTCCCGAAAACAAAAAAACGGCAGGACACCGCGAAACCTGGCACTTGGTCCCTTACAAAACCCTTACCTTAATTCTCTTCGTGTCTTTTTTTGTCTCATACCTTTCGTTGTATAGCATCGAACCGATTCTGACTGTGTACATTTCGTCGTTATCATTAAATATCCATCATATCGCCTTTATGGCTGGCTTGATCTTTTCTTCTACGGGACTTGCCACGATGCTGTCCTCGCCACTTTTAGGTCGACTTTCAGACCGTCGAGGTCCCCACAAAATCCTTTTATTTTCCTTACTCTTTGCGGCGCTGTGCACCATTCCCCAAGCCTTGGTGACCAACCCTTGGCAACTGTTGGCACTGAGGTTTCTCTTAGGTCTAGCTACAGGGGGAATTGCCCCTGCCCTCAATGCGCTGGTGAAGAGGCTCACCCCGCCTCAGCTGACCGGTCGACTTTATGGGTATACCATGTCAGCCGGGTACTTGGGTGTTTTTTGTGGTTCTTACCTCGGTGGGCAAACGGCTTCCGTTTGGGGGATTCGTGTCGTTTTTATCCTTGTCGCAGGTGGTATTCTGCTCAATTTGCTTCTCGTTTATTGGGGTCTTTATCGTAAAATTAATCAGCTTATTGATCCTGTTATGAAACCTACCTAACTTCACCTAGCAAACCGGGTTTACTATCATGAGAGTAAGGGGTTTACACTCATGACAGTCAAAGCTCTTGTGTCTTGAGAGTCACACCTTAATCACCGTAGTCACCAACTGCATCACACCAAACCCACCGACCAAGAGCCAACCCCACAGGGCTAAAGCCAACAAGAAGGGTTTGAGTCCTGCTTGTTGAAATTTTGCCGCACTGGTTTCTAATCCCAGAGCCGTCATCGCCATGGTTAACAAGAAGGTATCGAGCATCAGAATAATTTTCACAACCGGTTGCGGAATGATGTGCAAGGAATTCACCCCACTCGCGACTATGAACAAAACCGCAAACCAGGGAACAACGATTTTAGTCCGTCCCGTTTCGGCTGTCTTTTTTCGCCGACTGAGTGCCGAAAGGATCACACCTAAGATCACGAGCAAGGGGGACAAGAGCATGACACGGGTTAATTTGACGATGACCCCCACATCCATAGCTTGCTTTCCTGCAGGATTCGTGGCCCCGATGACTTGGGCAACTTCATGTATGGACCCACCGGCATACAGACCAAAGTGAGTCTGATCCACATGTAAGAGCCCTGTCCGGTAAATGATGGGGTACAAAAACATGGATAAAGTCCCAAAGATCACTACCGTACTCACCGCAATCGCACTTTTATAGGCCTCGGCTTTCAGCACCGGTTCGGTGGCTAACACCGCTGCCGCACCGCAGACGGCACTACCCGAAGCCGTTAAGAGCGCCGTATCACGATCCAATTTGAAAACCTTTTGTCCCAGAAAAGCTCCCAAGAGGAAGGTTGTGGTGACCATCAAAACCGACACGAGAATGCCATCCAAGCCCACCGAAGCAATGTCTTGAAAGGTCACGTGAAAACCAAAAAATACCACCGAAATTCTTAAAATCGTTTTCGCTGAAAAGGAGATGCCTGCCCCCCATTCGCGAGGGGCGTGGCTTCTAAGCGTATTTGCGTAGATCATACCCAGTAAGATCCCGATGATGAGCGGACTAAGCCCCAAGTTCTTGATGAAAGGCAACCCTGCAATTTCTATAGCCGCTAAGGAAAACAACACCACAAATAAAATCCCATTGAGCATGTGGCGAGCCTGATCTTTATTCCATGACATGTCGAACCGTCCTTGCACTAGAACTTATAGAGTTATCTTGATAATATCCAATTATATTTTCTTATTGATCTATAAAAAAATTTTATAGGAATCTCAACGATGCTGGATTTTCGCCTTCGAACTTTTTTAACGCTTTGCCAAACAAAAAACTTTAGTAAAGCTGGCGAACAATTGGGACTGACTCAACCGGCTGTTAGCCAGCAAATTCATCAATTGGAAGAGCGTTATGGAACCAAGCTTCTCACCGCTGTCGGCAGAAACTTTGGGTTGACAGAAGCTGGTGATCTGCTTTTTCGACATGCTTCCTTTACCTCAGCCGAGACTCAACGTGTTGAAGAAGCTCTGGCCAAACACGCGCAAAAAATTGAACTTCGTTTTGGTGCCACACGAACCATTGGGGAATTTGTAATGCCCCGAGCTCTTTCCCGCTACTTAAAAACTCAACCTGATTGTGGCCTATCTCTGGTCGTAGACAACACGGACGCCCTTTTACAAAAGCTCACCACGGGTCAGATTGATTTTGCCTTTATCGAAGGAATTTTTGATCAACAGGACTTTGCTGCCCAGACACTTTTTGAAGATCGCTTGGAGCTTTTTTGCGCGGTAGATGACCCCATGGCCGGACAAGTGGTCCAACTCGAGGAACTCTTATCTCGTCGGTTGATCGTCCGTGAAAAGGGTAGCGGTTCCCGTGAGGTTTTAGAAAACGCTTTATTAGCACAAAATCGCTCCCCAGCCAACTTTTCTAGTGTTTTAGAGATTGGGAATATCGCCATCATTAAGGCTCTCGTTCGGGATGGTTTGGGAATTGCTTTTCTCTATGGCCAAGCCGCCTCGTCACTCCCCCCCACACAGTCTTTACCGAAAGAGAACCCTGACTTAGGTCGCATCCTGGTGCAAGGTTTTGATATTCGCCATGCTTTTTCTTTTGTGCATCGTAAAGGCAGTCAATTTCTTGGGGATTTTCAAGGCATTTTGAAAGAAGTCCAAGCGGTGTTACAAAACGAGGCGGTGTTACAAAAGGAAGAGCTACCTTGAAACTCCCCTTTACCCTCTATAGACTTACCCGTGGAGTAAATCGAAAGTGAATAAAAAAGACCTGATCCGGGAATGGAAGACTCAGCCGACACTAGCCGGTGTGTATCAGATCCGCCGCAAAGATACCGGGCAAACCTATTTGGGAACGGCCCACAATTTACCCGGTATTTTAAACAGCGTTCGGCTTCAACTGGAGGCTGGTCAAATGGGTTGTACAGACCTTCAAAAAGATTGGAACACCCTTGGGCCTGAGGCGTTTGACCTCGGCCCTCTCGAAAGCCTTACCTCAACCTTGGAACACCCTGTAACAGCCGAAGACTTAGCCGACCTTAGGGAACTGGTCAAAAACAAACTTAGCCTTGATAAAGTTCGCGGTTACAATTTCTAAAGACAATTTCTCATGAAACTTTCAAAACTGAATTGAGTTTATTGTCCTTCATTCGTAATTGTTCCCTTGGCTCCCCCCAAGTAGGTGCCGAGTAAATAATTTAACTCAATGATGGTCCCCGCAGGATTGGTACTCCCAGCGGCTTCAGTCGTCGCTAAGTAGTAGTTCTCAACCGTGTGATAATGCGGAAGAGAGGTTAACGACGTATCTGCCGTCGAACTGACCCAATTGGTATTGTCGACATTCCAAGAAGTCGTAGCCGCAGAAGAATTACCTCCCGCATTAAAGACCACAGTCCCACTCGAATTCTTGCCCCCATAAATGGGAAAGCCATCCAAAGCAATTCCAACCACCTCGTCTCCGCTTGAGGTCACAAAACTGGCAGGTTCCGTATGATAATGGTAGACTCCACTACTTTGAGGGTGACCGCCGGTGGTGTCAAAGGAAAAGTACTCGTTTTGAATATAGTCCCCGGGGGCTGCATCGGCATTGAAAATCATGACACCGTTTTTGGCAATTCCCACAGGTCCTAAACCTGCTGTAACTGAACTTGTCGATTCCGTGGGAGTTTCAGGAACTTTCAAGATATACGCCTGTTCTGCGATCATATTGGGGTCCGGAAAATCCGGAGTCGTAGACTGATGTAAAGCACTAAACCCCGTCGAGGTACTTGTGGCACTATAATAATAACTACTATAAGGGGGAAGATCTCGTGTTTCAATCACAATGGTCGTCCCGGACATGTACGCACGGATGTTAGTAAAGTTGTTTTTGATCCAACTGGGAACGTCAGAATCAATGTTGGTGGTCACCTTACCATCGACGGGGTAATCCGGAAC
>JAJXWL010000094.1 GCA_021781625.1 bacterium | reverse complement strand
CGATTTTGCCGGTTTTAAAGTGATCCCACAGGTCACGAGTTTGTCCGATACAAAACCTAAACCATTGACGGGGTGAGCTTTCCAGATCCAACCATCATCAGTCTTTTTAGCCAAGAAGACTGGGTTACCAGTTGACTCGTCAAGGACTAAGAAAGTTGTGGGTGTCCTAAAGATTCTAAAAGAAAACTCATTTCCATTGGTAAACGCAAAACGCAAGTAAGTACCATTATTTTCAACCAAGTATTGCTTGTCCGAATCCACAATTTTTCCATCTTTCAAAGTAAAGGTGTCTGAAGCAGGGGGCGGAATTCCCAGGATAGGTTTCCAATAACTAATTTTCACTCCGTCAGAAACATTTTCATAGGTTTGATCAGAAAAGAGAAGGAGGATACCATGGGGCGTAACCTTGATTTTATTCTGGCTCTGAAACTCTAAAGTAAAGCCATTTAAAGGGGTTAAAGCCACATCAACTTGGTGGTCCGTGGATTTTATGGTGTAGGATTTGTCGAAAAGAGAGCTTGGATTGGAATATTGAATTTCTTGGGAATTGTAGAGAACTGTTTTTACCCAAGGTGAATCCACATTCACTGGACAATACGAATATTGAGTCGTTCCATGCCAGTTTGGTCCAACGCCAGCGGCGCGGTCAAGGCGAACGGAAAGGTTACCCTCAGAATCTAGATACAACCCATTCCCAAAAGACAACCCTAAGGGTGAATCGGGCAAGTCAACCATCCCCGCATTTTTTTGGTAGATTTGAGCCCTTACCAAGGTCCAACGTTCATTGACATAGTCAGGGTCGATGGTCAGTTGAAGGGGTTTAACCTGACTTTCCCCATCCAAATAACTGGCAGCCTTAGCGGCCAGTAACGTGTCAGAAAGCGGTGTTAGGCTTGCACAAGAACTCAGAACGGCAGCAAAACACACTGCCAATATTGAAAAAATCTTCATAGCATCTCCTTTACTATCCTCTAGCTATTAATGATCAATGCCTAAACCAATTCCTGGGACGGCTTGAAGCCGTCCTGTGAAAGCCCCCGAAAAGTCATAAAAGACTTGACTAGAGAGATAAACAAAAAAGTTATCAATCAGAGCCCAACCATTGTGAAACGGATACCAATTGACCACAGCAGAGGCGCCTGCCCCCCAAAAGGCTGAACTAGCACCAACCTGACCAAGGGTGGGACTGGAATATTCTGCCGAAAAAAGGGTTCCGGAAAAACGTGGTCCATACCGTAACATTAAATTTCTTGCTAGGGGTTGGATAAAGTCCCAACCTATCTCGCCAGAGGCGCTAAAGACACCCAAAGGAGTAAGCTTAGCCCGATCTTCTCACAATGATCTCAAATAAAGTTTTTAACGTTGAAATTTTAGAATATTACTTTCCAGAATTAGTTTTCTAATGATCTGAGAAGTCTTAGATAATTTTTAATGCTATTAATTAGTATTTAAGTGACTTTTGGAAAAAATATAAGCTTAAAATTACATATTCTAGACAAAGTTATTACGTAGAATTAGTTTTTTAAAAGGTTCTCGGTTTCTATCTAGGATATCTTGTCAGACCGCTTTTGAAAACCATTCCCACCACGGATATGAACGTGGGATTTGAATTACAATTCTTCGGGTACTTACGCTTACAACGGTTGCAACTTTAAGGACTCGTGATCGAATCGTGGATGGTTCCCAGTGACTTGCTTCTTGACTCTGCCAAACATTCTCGCGGAGTTCAACAAAGAACAGATAAGCGAAGGTGCTTAACCATAATCTTACTTGGTTAGCCTTGAGTAGATGACTGCTGGTTCGCACTGAGAATAGCTGTAGCTGATGCTCTTTGATACGGTTTTCCATATCACCTCGGGCACAATAAAGCTTTTCATAGAGTTCTTGAGCAGGCCAACATTTTTGCGAAATATTTGTAACGATAAAACGTGGGTTGGTCTTACCTGGCAACACCTCAGCTTTTGCCACGACTCGTCTCTTACATGACCAGGAATCTTGTGTCTGCCATGGAAATTCCTTAAACATACGCTGAGCCTGTTTCTTTATATTGCACACAACCTCCATGACCAAGAGTTCTGAGCTGATCTCCTTTTCTAGGCGTGAGTTACGAGCTAATCCTACCACATAGAACATATTATTTTGATTTTCAATCCATGTAAGGATGGCATCTCTACAAAATCCTGAATCCGCACGGAATATGATGTTCGTATTTTTCCATTTTTTTCTTATTAAAGGCACCATCCATTGTAAAGCTTCAAGTACACCTGTGGCACCATCGTTGTCAGCAGTACGAAGTTGAACCAGTAAAGGCCATTTGTCGCAAAAGCAAAACAGAGGGAGGTAACAATACTCGTCATAGTATCCATGAAAAAACCTTCCCTCCTGTTCACCATGTAGCGGAATATCACTGGAATCGAAGTCTAAAATAATTTGTGTAGGCTCATCAGCTTGACTTTCCAAGAATATTTCAACAAGAAGGTTTTGAAGTTTTTTCTCGTCAATTCCGAGTTTCTTGTATCGGTCTTCAATATCCATCTGACTCAACTGAAGGCGACTTAAAGTAGACTTTCCAGCTCCACGGTCCTTAAATGGTTGCAATCCACATGCAAGGGTCAACATGGGATCATTCCTCCATGTATCATGATCGTTTAAGTCTTCATAACCTTGCGCTAAGCCATAAATAAGTTGCTTAAGCAGGACTTCTATTGAGAATGTAATACGACTAGATTTTCTCATGTCTTGAAAACATTCTGAAAGACGCTGAATCCATTTTTTGCGTTGTTCGATACGACTCAAGATGATTAAGCCACCATCTGAAGAAGTTACTGCACCGTCATTTTTAATAACTAATTTACGTTGTCTACCATCTTGAAGATATAATTCAAATTGTTTACACTGTGTTTCCATAGGGGTACGTAGCTTCCTCTGATTAATTTTTTGTGGTAAAAATATTTATATCAGAAAGCTCGTACCCTTTTCAATTACTTGTGAGAAAATCGGGTTAGGGTCGTTAATCGACGAACTGATCGCCGGTGAAACATCGAAAGTAAAAACAAGAGCCCCCCAGTTTGCCACGTCATAAGCAAAACTTGTTTGGGGGGAAACTTGAAATGCTTGAATATAACTTTGAGCACCTGTACTTTGTTCCAGCTGTTCATTGGCAACCTGAAGCCCAAGTCCCAGAGAAAAATAGGTTAACCCTGTCGTGGAATCTGCAAAGGTTTTAACGGGAATAAAAAACAGACTAAACAGAATAGAGAGAACCAGGACAAACTTTGATGGATTCATAATTATAAGGCCTTACTATGTTTAATAATTATTTAATAACCTTAAATTATGATGAATAGCTTGTCAAATTATCTTTAAATAATTTTCCCACGCTGACATAAAAAAGCCCTGCCAGACCAATGTCCAGCAGGGCTCACTCAGACAAACTGAGGGACTAAGTAAACCTTAGAACCAGTAGTCGATACGAACGGGGATAGCGAAGTTGTTCGCAGCAGTACCGTTCTTTCCGCCATTAGCAGAACCAGGTCCAGCGTTCTGTGCATATGCACTTTCAACACCGTTGATCGGGCCATGGAAGACACCGCCGTTGACCCATTCAAAGCCGATACCAATGTCGCCGCTGGCTAAGCCTTTGTAAACACCGATCATCGCCGAAGTTTCGTTTAAGGTACCAGTGGTATTGTCTTTAGCGAAGGTATTGGCCCACTTGACGTCACCGGTCAGGTTCAAACCGCCGCCCAAGGAGTAATCAACACCTAAACCAGCCAAAATACCCAGTTGGCTAGCAATTCCAGTGTAACTAGCACCTGAAGCCGCAGCTCCCCACTGATACCAATGTGGGTTGGTGGATTGGAAGTCAGCATTGAGGCTGAGCTTTAACTTGCCCATGGTATAGGTGGCAAACAAAGGAACTTCCCAGTCATAACCAGCACGCGAGGATGCATTAACGGAGTTTGCGGTTCCATCAATGGTATCAGGAATCCACAAGCCAATATCGGCATACAGATCTTTAACACCAGTTAAACGGAAAGCTGCTTGGAAGACACCAAAGTTGTACCCAGGATTGTTAAAGTTACTGTAAGTAAAGCCTGGTGTATTTCCGGCACTCCATTGTAATTGTGACCAGCTTTGCGAAGTTAAATACCCAACATTCTGAACACGAACTTGTCCAACGCCGGGGATGGTATAGCCCAAACCGTAACTAGCATTTTGGAATACGCCAAGAACGCCATTAGTATCATACCAAGCATAGTAAGGTGTTGAATTTCCACCATTATCGAAGAAAGGCTGTTGGTAGTAGATGTAAAGAGGGCCAGCTGTGTAGGAAAGTTCGGTCGAGATGGGTCCAGCGGCACCACCACGAACAGTTCCAACTCCTTGGAAAACGGAGTCGTCACCGGTGCCGAAGGAACGAATCCAGTCCCAGTCACCGTAGTCAGCTTCACCGCGGAGGGTGTAGTCTTCAATGTAACCCATGGCAATCTTGAAGCCATCGAAAGGCTTGGCCCAAACGTCTACAGGACCATCATTCCATGATTGTAAAAGTGAACCGTTATCATAACCCAAAGTCAGGTCAAAACCGATATTTCCGGCGTCACCTTTCACGAAAAGGGTATTTCTGGTGGAAGTGCCCCACGAGGTACCCATAGCAGAGGTCAGGTCACCATTGGCATTGCTGACCGCTGGTGCCCAAATGCTTCGGCCCCACAACGACCATTGCAGAGAGGCTTTTCCGCCGTCGTCAGCAAAGGCAGCTGTTGTCAGAAGCATCGCGGCAGAAACAAGAAGAGCGATTTTCTTCATAAGAACTCCTTTGAAATTCCTTGGTCCCAACTGGACCAGATTCCTTTTTGTCGAAATCTAGGTCAGTGTCGCATGAGCGGGGAAAACCGAGAATAAGAACTAATGCTGTTTCGGAATTCAGAAAAGATTCTGAGTTTAGCTCAAACTTGCTTTGTACTTTTTTTTCTAACCTGTCCCATATAAGACCCGAAAAGGCATGAAAAATCACTCGTTTGGTGGTAAAAGCCCGAAATTCCAACGATCAAAGGCGAAAACTTCCGATAAAGGTTTTCGTGTTCTTTCGGCCTTTTCTGAGGCTAGGTGACGTTCGTTGAGATGTTCTGCAGACCCCTCATAACCTAAGGTGATCAGAGCAAGTAAGACAACCTCTTGAGGAATACCCAAAGCCTCTTTGACTTTCAGCACGTCGAACCCTGCGATAACGTGTACCAAAAGTCCTTCCTGGATGGCTTGTAATTGGTAATTCATCACAGCCATTCCCGTGTCAAAAAAGGCATAATCTCTACCGTGATCCATTCGCATATCCCACTCAGGGTTAGTCACCACAGCAGTAATGGCCCCCGCTTTTTGGGCCCAATAGTTGCCTGGTGTAAGAGCTTTTTGGACTTGTTCCAGTGCAGCTCCCGTCGCCGTGACAAACCGCCAAGGCTGTGTGTTGGCACATGATGGCGCCAAGACAGCTGCCTGGACTAAGTGCTCCAAGACTTCCTGGGGGACAAGTTTTCCGCTAAAGGCTCGCGCGGCACGCCTTTTTTGAATGGGTAATAAGATTTCCATAATTTTCTCCTTAATTTCAAATTACAAACGATTTACAAAAAGGAGAAACCTAGAAAGTCTGTCCTTTGTCTCAGGATTGACGGCCAGAGCCCCCAAAGTTACCATGCGCTTATGGCGTTTCTTTCTCTTTCACAACTGGCTTCACTACCTTGTGTTCAACACTGGCGCCCCTCTGAGGGTTCCGAACCTCTGCTCCAATTTCTGGTTTTCGACAGCCGTTCTGCGGGCCCCCAAAGCCTCTTCTTCGCCTTACCCGGCACTCACACCGATGGACAACGCTTTTTACCCGAAGTGCATGAACGCGGCTGTCGGGCTGTGGTTGTCGCTCAGCTTCCCGAAACCCCATACCCTGATACAAACTACTTGGTCGTTACCGATACCCGTGCCGCCATGAGCCCCTTGAGTGCGGCGTTTTACGGCCAGCCCTCAAAGCAAATCCCCGTCATCGGGGTCACCGGGACGGATGGAAAAAGCTCAACCGTTTCTTATATTCACCAACTTCTGGAACTTTCCGGTCGTCCCAGCGGTTTTTTCTCTACCGTTCAATGGAAGACGGGTGAAGAAGTTGAACATAATGCCCTTCGGCAATCGACACCCGAAGCCCCGCAAATTCACCATCTGCTCTATCAAATGCTTGAGAATGGCAAACGTTACGCCGTATTAGAGTCTACTTCGCATGGACTTTCCCCCAAAACCTCTCGCTTGGCCGATGTCCGCTACGAATGTGCCGTGTTCACCAACGTTACCTCCGAACACCTGGAATTTCATGGCACCGTCGAAAATTACCGTCGCGATAAGGCGAGACTTTTTGAAGCTTTGCACGAACGTGGCACGGATCAAGCTTTCGGCGTCGTCAATGCGGATGACCCTCACTACGAACTGTTCGTTCAAGCCGCACAAGGTCGTGAAGTTTATCTCTACTCTTTACAACGCTCCGATGTGGAACTTTCAGCGCAAGTGTTGGCCGAAACGTCCTCCTCCTTGAGGCTGAAGTTACTTTGGAAGGGGCAAACTCTCGAAGTGGAGGCCCCCTTCCCCGGCCGCTTTAATGCCGAAAACCTCCTGGCGGCCCTCTTGGCGGTAACAGGAACCGTCAACCGAACTGAAGGCCTCACTCAGTCGCCTTTAGAATGGGCTCGCTATATTCCGCAACTCACCTCCGTGAAAGGTCGAATGCGGCAAATTCAACGAGGTCAGCCATTTACCGTACTGGTGGATTACGCCCATACCCCTGGGGCCTTTGAGAAACTCCTTCCCAGCGCCCGAAAGGCTTGTACTGGCAAGCTCATCACTGTTTTTGGCTCTGGCGGCGAGCGCGACCGCGTGAAGCGACCAGTTCAAGGTTCGCTGGCCGACCAATGGGCCGATTTGGTCATCCTGACAGACGAAGACCCTCGGGGTGAACCTTCCGAACAAATCTTAGCAGATCTGGAGGCTGGAATCACCCAGAAATCGCTCGGTATTACCTACTGGAAGATTACCCCACGAGCCCAGGCTGTTGATTTTGCCCTTAGCTTGGCAGGGCCCGGCGACACAGTTTTGCTTTTAGGCAAAGGTCACGAACAAACTTTGGTCGGCCCCCAGGGTAGCGAGCCCTATGACGAAAGAT
>JAJXWL010000093.1 GCA_021781625.1 bacterium | reverse complement strand
TTGGACATCCGTTTCAAAGAGAGTAGACATAATCCCACTCTAGGGGGAGGCAAGCCCCCTGTCAACTTGCCCTGTGCTTACAAATGACTACCCAGAGCGTCGATAATCTTGAGTTTACCGGCTCGTCTGGCGGGGATCCAGGCCCCCAGAACCGCAATGAACGCCGACCCCGTGATGGAGAGCACGAAAGGCAAAGGCTGGTACACGGGTTTTAAGAGGCTGGTAAAGGGTATGGGAATATTCGCGGGCATCAGCTTTGTGACATCAATGCCCTGCATAAAAGCCAGCCCCAATAACAAAGCGGCGACAACCCCAATGAAACCGCCCAGAGCCCCCAAAAGTAACCCTTCGGCCAAAAAGAGCCTCCGGATGTTGCGCCGCTTCATGCCCAAGGCCCGTAGTGTTCCAATTTCACGAAAGCGTTCTTGTACCGACATGGATAACGAATTGAGGATACCCACGATGACCAAAAGCACCAGGATGCTTAGCATCAGCGTCATAATACGGATGCGGCTGTCGATGGAACTGACGACCGTTTGGGCAAACTCCTTCCATTCGTAAACCTTCAGGGGCTGGCCGGCTAAAGCGGTATTTTGACGAAGCGCCAGAGCCGTTTCGGTGGTTTCGGCCGCCGTATCCTGGCCGTGAAAGCGAAGGACGACGCGGGTAGAAAAATCGGCAGGCAAAGAGAGGGCTTCGCGGGCTTTGTCGAGAGTGGTAAAAATAATGTGGTGATCAAAGAGGGCAAATCCCAAACTGAAGATGCCCGAGATCGTGCCCGCCACCAAATTTCGAACCCCATAGCGGTCCAAAGCCGTCAAAAAAACTTGTTGGCCAACCTTTAGACCCAAGGTGGCCGCAAGACCACTGCCGACGACGATGTCATTCGGGCCTTTGAGCCACGTACCGGCCGTCAGGTTACGGGCGATGTTGGTCAGCTGGGGCTCTTTCACAGGATCAACACCCCGCACTTGGACGGGGACAGAGGTGACCCCGTTGCTAAGGCCTGCGGCGTAGTCGATGCGGGCCCCCACGGCGGCGATTCCAGGCAGTCTCGAGGCAAACGTTTCAACCGCTTGGGTGTCGGGGATACCCAGGTCGAGGGGGAGCCGAATGCTTTCTGCCTCGTAGCCTTTATTGAGGATCTGGACGTCCGCAGTATCGATGTCGCGTTGAGTTTGATAGACGGTTTGCTCCATCCCGACAATCCAGGCCTGAAGATTGAGGATCACCATGACCCCCAAAGCGATGGCAATCACGTTTAAAATGGTACGCCGAGGGTTTCGAAACACATTCCGCAGCGCAACCTTGAAGAGTTCCATACGAGCTCCTTTAAATATAGGTGAGAGCGTCGATGACGGACTTTTTGGCCGCGACTCGGGCGGCATAAAAAGTTGACAACAAAGCGATGAAGAGGCCGGCAACACCGTTGGCCACGATATCTGAAAGCTTCAACGCGGGGTAGATACGGCTGGCAAACCCCAGGTACTCTGTGGCTGAACCGACATCGACGCCGACTTTAGACAAAAGGGCCACCGCGCCCACCCCCCAAAGCAAACCGAAGAGGGCTCCGAGAATTCCCAATAGTCCCCCTTCGGTCAACAGCATGGCAAAGAGCTGCCTCCGTTTGAGCCCAATGGCCCGCAGGGTTCCGTGTTCACGCATGCGCTCAAGGATGGACATCAGGATGGAGTTGGCGATAACCGAAGTGGCGACGATGATGAAAAAGATACGGATGAGGGCCGAGACGACGTCTAAGAGTTTTAAAATGGTCAACAGAGACCCAAAAGTTTCTTGCCAAACGTCAATTTCGTAACGCTTGGGCGGAAAAATCTTCGTAAGACTTTGTCGAACGGCATAACTGTCGGCGGGGTCTTTCAAAACGATACGAATTTCACGGGTCATGCCTTGGGCGTCCAACAGGGATTCGGCGGTCGCCGTCGAAACAAAAAATAAACTGTCGTCTGTCAAATCGCTCCCCGAACGGTACAACCCGGTGATTTTGAGCTCTTGGTACCAGGGATTATTATCACGGTCAGTTGTCAGGACCATAACGGTACCGCCGTACTTGACTCCCAGGAGTTTTGCCGCGCTTTCCGAGATCAGTATCCCTTGTCCCTGGGGTAAAAAACTTCCTTGGACTAGACCGTCCCGGATGTTGGAAAAAAAGGCCGTGTCGGGCGAAAGGCCTTGTCCCAGCATACCAAGATTTTTGGCTTCGCTTTTACTATCGAGGGGAACGGGCTGAACCAAGAGTGCGGGAAAGCTCAAGATTTTTTCTTTGAGCTTGATGCGGGGGTCCTGAATCTGGGCTAAAAGCTCGTCGGCGTGGGGTAGAAGGTACTTGAGATCCTGCGGATTGACGGCGTTGTCGGACCCGGCCGCCTTGATTTGGATATGCCCCGCCGTGGGCAAAATGCTGTCCAAAAAGGTGGAAGTGAGCCCGCTGAGGACGCCGCTGATCAGGGTTAACACCCCCACAGCGATCAGGACCGCGATAAAGACGACTAAGGACCTTTTGCTGTGCTTAAAGATGTTGAGCCAGGCGAGTTTGAAGAACATGGCTAGTTCTCCCCGACGATCAAGCCGTCCTTGAGGCGGATGATCCGTGTGGCGTACTTTTCGATCAAGGCATTATGGGTTGAAAAAATGAAGCTGACTTTTTCTTCTACGTTCAACCGTTTCATGACCTCCATAATCATGGTCGAGGTGACCGAATCGAGGTTGGCGGTGGGTTCATCGGCAATAACCACCCGGGGCCGGTTGACGAGGGCTCGGGCAATCGCCACCCGCTGGCGCTGTCCGCCAGACAATTCGTCGGGTTTGTGTTTGACGAACTCGCCAAGCCCGACGACGTCCACGAGGTGATCGACGATTTTTTGGCGTTCTTTGGCCCCAACTTTGCGCATCAAAAGAGGAAACTCGATGTTCTCGCGGATATTTAAAACCGCAATTAAATTGAACGATTGAAAGATAAAGCCGATTTCGTTGAGGCGGATATCGGCTTCTTGGTCATCGTTGAGCGTGGCCAGGTCTCGGCCTTGAAAACTTACACTCCCGCTGGTGGGCTTATCGATACACCCCAGGATATTCAAGAGGGTGGTTTTTCCGCACCCCGAGGGGCCCACAATCGACAGGAATTCTCCTGCCTCAATGGTAAAACTCACGCCCTTGAGAGCGGGAATAAGGGTTTTTCCCAGCTGGTAATTTTTCGTAACGTCTCGGATCGTCAGGACAGGTTCGGACATGTTTGACTCCTCAAAAATGATAACGGGTTTGGAACGTAAGGACGTAGCGAGCACTTTGGGTACTGGGGGGAGGGAGCGGCACACTGTTCCAGCCGTTGGTTGCCGACCCGGTGGCCGCCTGGAATACTCCGACGAGATCCAGACCATCCCATGGATATAAGGTGAGGCTAGCTTGGTACAGCATACTGGCATCTTGCAGGTCCAGCATTCCAAAGCCCGCCAAATCGAAGGTGTCGCTTGAGTTCACGTCTAGGTGAAAAATGGTATTCAGCCTGTCCCTGAGGGCCGGACGAACGCTCGCGGCTGTGCTAGCTGGGAGGGCTTGGGCATTGAAGTCGGCGGTTTGCTCGGTGGTCCAGCCTTGGCCCCAGTACAGACCTTCGCCTTGAAGGGTGAGGTCGATATCGCCCAGCGACCAGGTATAGCGGGCTCCCACCGAGCCGGAAGGGGCTGGTTGGGTCCAGGCTGTGGGGGCTGTCCACGTCGAAAGCGGCCCTGTGGAGGGCACCAGGCCTTGGGGAAGAAACTCTAGGGCCCCTTCAGCCGTCAAAATCACCCCGCTGAAGTCGTACGAAAGTCCCAGTGCGGGGTTAAAGGTTTGCCCAGGGCTAAAGCACAAGCTGGCGGTTCCTTGAAAACGGTCTTTTTGAAGGGTGAACTGGGTGGCCCCGGCTAAGTTGTTGGCTTGAAAAGTCGGCAAGGCCCCTGCGCTGGCAGAGGGGGAGTTCCCCAGTTCTCGTTCCAGCGAGACGCCCCCCGTCCAGCCCAGCCAGGCATTGGGGGACCAAGCCCAGGTGAACCCGCGAAAACCGCTTTTTTGGTCAAAGAAGTTGATCGCGGGGTTGATCGAGTCGCCCACCGTGAAGGTTTGCCCCACGCCGAGATTGAGCCGCTTTTTTCCAAAGGTGAGGTCCAGTCCCGTCAGGGGCGTGAGCCTGACGTAGGCCTCGGCCACGTCCAACAGGGCTTGTCCCGTCTGCAAAGAATTCCCCAAGGGCAAATACGCCGAACCGTCGAGAATAAAGGCCGCTGAGCCTTGAGAAAAACTCAGGCGGCCGTTAAGGTCCAATAGCCATTGGGCCGAGGCTCCCGCATTCCAATCGGAAGCGGAGCCTAGAAGAACTTGCCCCGCGTCGGCCACATACGAGAATTGGGGGCCCTCCTGCGCTTCAAGACGAGAGCTGACCACACCTAGTCCCAGTAGAACCCCCCAAAACACCATTCGCCTGACCAACCAAGCGGGCTGAAGTTTCATGGCTTACCTCGTAAGGCTGTTCAAATTGAACAGCTCGCTGGGAATATCGTGACGGATTTTCATGCTATGGATGATCAACGTCGAGGTGGTCCCCGTCTGATCGAGCGAAACCATCTGCATTTCGGTGGCTCGAAGGCGGCCCGCCATTTCTTGATAGCGGCTGAGCACCATTTTGCGGTACAGGAGACCAGACTTGGAATAGTAGTCGAACTTAAGCGGCAACAGATCGCCTTGCCGAACCCACATCTCTATCCAACCGTAGGCGGCTTCGGGTCTTTTGGCGATAGCCCTGAGCTGCCATACTTTGACGTGTCCAAACTCGGGGTGATCAATCGTCTCTGCTTTTTCAAAAACACCACGATAGTCGTCTAAAAAGGAAGTTCGTGAGACGTCAGAGTTTGAAAACGCGGAGCCTTGGAACGAATCCCTCGGGGCCAGCCGGAGGGGGCGGCTCGAGCCGGAGTGCGGGTTGTAGAGCCACAAGCTCCCTGATTCGGTGAGCATCCGGGTTCCCCGGGACCGAGCCGGCGAAAGTATCTGCAAAAAACTGCCGAAATCTTTTTTATGCGTGACTTCCATTCTCATCACTTTGGGGCTGTCCCCTTGGGTGAGGGTGGTTAAGGTCACCTGCATGGTGAAGTCTTCGGGAAAACGGATTTGGTCAATTTTGGCCAAAAGGGCATTTCCCTCGGGGACGTCTTGAGCTAAGAGTTGGGGGACTACCCCGCCCAGCAAGGCGGCAAGTACCCCCAAAAGGGGCATGATGTGCCCTTGGCGAATGAATGATTTTTGGCGAATGAACGACTTCATGAACTCTCCTTTTCCGTGTGCTGGTTGACCACGGCTTCTAAAAACTCGACATATTCGCGAAAACGGGTTTTTCCTTGAGGGGTTAGACAGTACAAAGAACTGACAGACTCTTCGATGATGGCCTTTTGCCGGTCGATGTAGCCGGCTTGACGGAGTTTTTCGAGGTGGGCATAGAGGCCCCCATCGCTGGTCCCCAACGCCTCTTTGAGGCGGTTAAACGACAGTTCGTGCTCCCGGTACAACAATGTCAGGATCGAGAGGCGGGTTTTTTCAAAAAAAACGGCGTCGAACTTCGTATAAAGGTCACTCATGGTTAAGCTACTTTGCGTTACAAAGTAAGCTTAGGGCAACTTGCAAAGTTTGGCAAGGGGGAACAAGATAGAGGGGCGAACCTGGGGACTTCCCTACGGTTCAAGGAGGTCATTGTGAAGATGCCACGTGCGACCAAAAAGATTTTAGGACTTCAGGCTCAGGTGATCGAAGATTTTACCCAGCAGATTCCTGAAGAGCTTTGGGATGTAAGGCGGGGCCCGGAGGTGTGGACCCTGCGAGAACACCTCTACCATTTGGCCGATGTTCAAAAACTTCTTTGGGGACGGATTAAACTCATTCTGGCTGAAGATAGTCCCGTCATTCAGCCGTATTTTCCAGAGAATGAACCGGCCCTGAGCGAGCTTTTCCCATCGCTGGAGGCGGCACTGAAAAGCTACCGACGGTATCGAGCCAAACAGCTGAAACTTTTGGCCAAAGCCCGCAAAGCCGATTGGAAAAAGCAAGCTCAGCATGGGGAGTACCGGCAGTATTCCCTGGCGATCATAGCCAGGCACTTGATCATCCATGATGATTGGCATTTGTACCGGATGGAAGAAATTTGGCTGACCAAAGACGAGTTCTTCCATTAATAATGAAAGCAATGAGGATCAATCTTAGGAAGAAAGGGGAATACCGTGAGTGAACCGGTTTTAGTCGGCCTGCTATTTGCCGACCGCGTCATTATTGAAAACAACGGAAAAAGGGGGATCATCGGGACGTTCAATGTTTTTCATTCGCAAAGCTTTCCGGTCCTCTTCCCACCCTGGTTTATTTACGCGGCAGTGACCAACCTAACGGGCAAGCATACCTTTGCCCTGACGTTGGTACACGAAGAATCCCAACAGGTGGTGGTGCCCTTTAATGGGGATTTTGAATCGCCAGAAGCCGAAGTCGTGGTAGAACTGACGCCTGCCTTGATGAATGTGACCTTTCCCCGAGCAGGCACCTACGTGCTCAATTTTAGCGTGGACGGGGAATTGTTGGGCACCCGAATCTTGTACGTCCGTCAGGCACCACCTTCGGGACGGTAAGCGGCCAGTTTGGTTTTGAGCTCGTCAAGCTGGGACGGTCCCAGCTTGACCTTGAGGATCCGCATGACTTGGTAGACCTTGCGCCCTTGATCGCCAGGGTCGGTCGATGGGGTCTCGCGTAAAAAGCCCAGTTTGACCATGTGGGTCAGCGAGCGTTCAAACTGCTTCCAGGCGCGGGCTTCGTCAAAGCGGCCGCCCGTGTAGGGGACCAGGCGGGCTTGAATATCGCGGGCGGTCATAAAAAGGTCGCGGCTGTCGGTGTTGGTGAGGTCGAATTCCTCGAGGGCATCCCTCAAGACCACTGCTAATACCGTGGCGTCGTACCCTAAAGGAGCCCGTTTGACTAAACGGGGCAGGGTGCCTTCTTCTTCTTCGGGCTGGGTCAGGTACGCCAACCCTTCTTCGGTAACCAGCATTAAACGTAGGCCTATGCGGGCAAACCATTCCCGGATGGGGCCGGTGTTCTCGCCTAGTAAGGCCCAGAGTTTGGTGTCTTCGTCATAAAGAGGTCCCTGCAGTAATTTTAAAATGACTGGGGCGTAGGACAGGACGGGAAGTTCAAGATCATCAGACATTGCCAAACTCCACACGGGGGGATCTGAGTCGGTG
>JAJXWL010000092.1 GCA_021781625.1 bacterium | reverse complement strand
CATCGGTCATGCCGTTTTTCCGCATGATCTCCATACAGGCGTCCAACATTCCCGGCGATCCGCAAAGGTAACCTTCCTTGGGGAGGCTGGCCGGAATTTCCGTTTTAAACCACTGAGACAGAACATCAATTAAGCGGGCAGGTTTGCCTTCCCAGACTTCGCCGGGGGCTGGCTCTGAAACAGCAGGCACAAAGTGAAAACGTTCATATTTGGCATCCAATTCTTTAAGCCAATCCATAAAATAGAGGTCTTTTACCGAGTGACCGCCAAAGAAGTACCAAATATCCCGTTTATCCAAGACCCCACGAGCTTCCATATCTCGAAAGATCGAGCGGAAAGGAGCCATACCTGACCCGCCCCCGACACAGATCATGGCGGCTTCGGTGTCATGAACGCGGAAATCTCCGACGGGAACTACCACATTGATTTTATCGCCGACTTTAAGGAACTTGTGAACGTAGGTCGTAACCGTTCCCCCAGGAACCAAGCGGATGAGGAATTCTAGGTTGTTCTTTTCTTGGGGAGCGCTGGCAAAGGAATAGGCCCGAGCGGAAGGCTCGCGGATGCCCCCATAGGGAGGAACCTCGAGCTGTCCGTACTGACCGGCGGTATAGTTCAAGTCGGTACCTTCGGGAAGTTTCAGTCGAACTTCTTTGATATCGTAGGTGAGGTTGTTAATCGCTTCTACGGTACAGCTTAGTTTGCGAATGTTGAATAGCTCTTCGGGAATCTCGATGCCAATGTCGGCTTTCACTTTGATTTGGCAGGCAAGCCGAACATTTTCCTGAAGCTCTTGTTTACTGAGGTAGGGGGTTTCGGTGGGGAGGTGAGGGCCGACATCCGATTTGACCTGACACTTGCAGGCCCCGCAGGACCCACGGCCACCGCAAGCAGAAGGGAGAAATATTCCCTGGTCGGCCAGAGTCCCCAGAAGTTTTGAACCTCCTTTGACGGTGACTTGCTTTTTTCCATTGATGTCCAATTGCACATCACCGTAGTTGTTGACGATGCTGTCAATGACCGAAATCATGACGGCCATGAGCACGCTGACGCCGCCAATCAGTAGGGCCTGCGTTGCTAAAGTCGATAGAGAAAACATGTGCAGACTCTCCTTATTGCACTCGTAAAATTCCAGAGAAGCCGACGAAAGCCATGGCCATCAGACCCATGGTGATCAGGGTAATTCCTGGACCCTTGAGTCCGGCGGGAACGTTGGACTTGTCGATTTTCTTTCGCATGGCCGCCGCTAAAATGATCGCTAGCCACCAGCCGATTCCTGAGCCCAGCCCGAAAATCAGGGCTTGCATGTAATCGTAGTTGCGAATTTCCATAAACAGAACCACGCCCAAGATAGCACAGTTGGCCACGATGAGGGGGAGGTATATCCCCAGGCTCATATAGAGGGCGGGACTGACCCGTTCGATAATCATTTCGAGGGCCTGTACCACGGCCGCAACGACAATGATATAGGCAAAAAGGTCGAGGTAAATCATGTGCCAAGGGATTAAGACATAGTGCAGAATGGGCCAGCTAATAGCACTGGAAAGGACAAGAACGACGATTACGGCAATGCCGAGACCATTAGACGAACCTAGATCTTTGGAAATCGCAATAAACGAGCAAGTTCCTAAAAAGTTTGCCAAAATAATATTGGAAGTAAAAATTGATGCAAACAATAACGTAATCGGATCAACGTAACTCATAAAGCCCCTCCTGCGGCATGAGCGGCTTTAGCCGCCGCCTCTTTTTTGAGGCTATTTGTTTTAAAGACCCACATGATGATGGCAACAAGGAAGAAGGCACTGGGGGCCATGATCGCAATGGTCCAGTTGTAGCCGTCTGAAACGTACTGTGGGGGGAAGATGGGGAAATCTGCGAAGGTCCCAAAGGCCAACGGCTCGCGAATCACAGAAATTAGCACGAGAACTGCCATGTAGCCGATACCGCTGGTAAAGCCATCCCACCAGGAGATTATGGGGGGGTTCGCGGGGGCAAAGGTTTCGGTCCGACCCATGACGATGCAGTTGGTAATGATTAAGCCGACGTAGGGCCCCAAGGAGCGGGCAACCTCAGGTGCAAAGGCGTTGAGAATCAGCTGAAACAGAACAACATAAAAGGTTATCGCGAGGACTTGAAAAATCATGCGGACCCGGCGGGCTATTAAATGTCGTATCCAACTTAAAGTAAAGCTGGCAAAGGCTGTCACTAAAGAAACCCCGACAGTCATGATTAAAGTGTTCACCACTTTATTGGTGACAGCCAGCGTCGAACAAATACCCAGAACTTGAACAATGACCGGGTTATTTACGCTGAGATTTTCTTTAGTGACCTGGCGGAAGGTCGGTGTGCTCATGAACGGCCCCCTTTCTGGGCAATAAAGGCTTTGAGGAGAATCAGAGCCCGGTTATTCAAGATATCCCGGACTGCAGTACTAGTAATGGTAGCGCCGGCAATGGCATCCATGCCATTGGGGAGTTTTTGACCACTTGGGTTGAAGACCACACCTTGGCCCGTCTCAACACCTGTAAACTGGTTGGTGAACCAGCTTTCTCCGATGCGGCCACCAAGTCCTGGTGTCTCAACATCGAACAAAACCTGAACCCCTGTCATTTTAGAGCCGTCAGCATTGACCCCCACAGCTAACGAAACGTTGCCCCAGAGGCCCGGACCGGTAAAGTCGCCTGCCCAGCGGGGTTGTCCATCCACGACTGTAGAATAAAAGAAAATGGGGAGGTTTCCGGTATAACTGGTGTCCTGAAGGGCTTTGTTGATGACTTCGTCGTTAACCCTGGTAATATGAAGAGACTGGGGATTAGCTTTGACGGCGTCATAATCCACAGATCCCTTGACTGTGTACTTTTTCAGGGCCTTGTAGGCTAGTTCCGCCTGATGGGGATGCGCCGGATCTGCTGGCAGACCCAAGGAACGTAAAGTTTTGACCCAGTGCTGTAGTCGCCAATAGTTATCGGCGATGGGTTTGGTGGTGACAAAGGCGAGGGTTAAGGGAAACACCAAGATCAAGGTCACCGCAAAGGTAAATAGGATGGTAAAGACGTGACTGTCTTTATTAATTCTCATGCTTCACCTCCCGCCTTAGCGGCTGTTTTGGAAGCTGGGGCTTCTTTCTTTTTTGGGGGGAGAATTTCATCTAAGAGCATGGCAAACGTATTGGCCGTCAGGATGGCAAAGCTCACCCCTTCCGGGAAGCCGGCAAAAACTCGAATGGTAATGGTGAGGCTACCAATGATGATGCCGTAAATGGCCTGGGAAAGGGGCTTTTTAGGAGCTGAGACTGGGTCGGTTGCCATAAACACCGTGGCAAAGAGTAAAGAGCCAGACATTAAAAAGCCCGCGATGTCGCCCAGCTGGGCAAGACCTCCCCCGCTTCGATGGGCGGCAAAAACGGGAAACCTAGCATCCATCATTCCGGTTAAATAAAAGAGCAAGGTGAAGCCAATGGCACTGACTAAAGTCCAGATGAGGGGGCGCCAGTTCGCCGTTTTCGTGATCATCAAGTACAAACCAGCCAAAATGATTAAGAAGATGGGGCCTTCGCCGATGGAACCAACCCGTAACCCCAAAAAGAGGGCGAGGGGATTGTTGGTATCCAGCGAGAAGGTCATGCCAAAGAGGGACACCGTGCGGTGCCAGTCATGGGCTTGAGCCAGCCCCCGGTAGACTTCCAGCGGGGTGGCCATCGCCACAGCGTCTAAGTCGCTGAGGGCGTTAGCGTGTCCCTTGGTATACGGAAATACATAAGCTGTAATGACATAGTAGGCGATTGTGAGCGCAACAACGACGATGGAACCTCGAAGGATGGGGCCAGTTTTTCCGTCACTTCGAACAAACCACCAGTATAACCCTGCGGCCAATAATGTCATAAACACAGCTTCGGGGAAGGTGGAGCCTTGAACCAGAAGGTTCATGGAACCTCCGATAGCAAAATTCCCAGGAATCATCCACGTCGTCTGCATCATCAAGGGGAACGAGATATAGACAAAGGTTCGTCCCGTGATGGCAGGGTTATAAAGGTTGCGTCCAAAGCCGCCAAAGACCTCTTTACCAATGATGACGGCAAAGAAAATCCCCACGCCAGCTACCCAAAACGGCACTGCCGGGGGGAGGGAGAGGGCAAAAAGTCCTCCGGTAACCCATACCGCTTCGGTGACCTTTTTTCCACGGCTTTTCTCAAAAACAAACTCTGCCGCGCTGGCTAAGAGGAGGACAAAAGCAGTTAGGAGAGGCACGCGCCAGCCGTATAAATAGGTGGACCAAAGAAAAATCGGGATTAGGGCATACAGAACCCGCCGCATCGGGTCCTGTTTGATAAAAAAGCTAGAAATTTTTGGCACAGCTCCTCCTCGCTTGGTGTGGCTTGAACGTTTGACGAGGGATTTACTCCCGATGGGGCACGGCCGTGTAACCGAGCTTGGAGACCAGGTTGACTACGGACTCAACCGCTGTTGACTCTGGGTCATAGGTCAGGTTGATTTGTGAGTTGTCCCGATTCACCGAGATGTCGCGTACGCCTTTCAGCTTGCGGCCCACATGTTCCACAGCTCGGACACAGTTGGTGCAGGTGGCCCCGTCCATATCCAGAAGCATAAAAGCGACCCCTTTGTTTTCGTCATCTTCAGTTTTCATAGTGTCAATGTAATGCCGTGTTAAGTCTGTGTAAAGCAGTCAGGATTAAATATACGGCACCCTCCGTTCATTATTCTCGGTTATAGCGAATTTCCCGTCAAGGTGCTGTAAGAATTTCGTCAAAAATGACAAAAAAAAGGGCCCCGTAGGGCCCTAGAAGAATTCTTTGCGGTTAAGCTTGGATCAGAAAGGGGGTTTCCCACACGCCTTCACGGCTTGTCTTACTTGGCTTAGTTCGCACGGCCAGCTGATAAGAACCGGGAGGAATTTCCGGAATTTTGCAGATTACGGACGTCCCTCCCAGCTTTCCATAGATACTACTTCGTAGCGCTTCCCCAGCTTCGTTGACCCAAAAAACTCCCTCATCTAGGTTGGTGCTTTTAAAGCTAAGACGGCTACCTGAAAGTAGGATTAGGTCGCCGGATTTACCGGTACTGCTGTCTTCGCCGGTATCGGCATTATGAACACTATAGATCAAGGGGATTCGTAAGGGCGGTGTGTCCACGACTTCGACCTGAAGTTGGTTCCGAATTTCATCTGCCACTTCCGTGTTGGGCCGCAGACGAATCACAAAGTTGGTTTTGTCGACGTTGCGGACACTGGTGTCATTGCGCCGGGGAGACAGATTATACGTTCCCCAGGGCGTTTGAACGTTCCGCCCCGCCGAGATGAAGTACACCAAGGCGTCCTTGAAATGGTTCATGACCGAAGTCATGTCATTGACGGTCGCCGAGGTGCCTCGGGACATATAAGAAACGACGTCACTAAAGGGTACTGTTTCCCTTTGGACGACACGGGATATCGTTTTCCCGTTTTTTCGGAAGGGGTCTTCCTGAAATGAGACTTGCAGCATACGTACCTCCTGTTTGCTGAGGGCCTTCAACGAAGCCCATACCGCAGAGAACAGAAGGAAAAGAGACTTTGCTTCAATTTTTTTTTAAATTTCGTTCAAATTTTTTTCGCACCCGAAACAAAAAATTCCTGCTCGAGAAATGAAAAAATTCCACTCGAGAAATGAAAAATTCCTACTCGGGAAACGAAAAAATTCCACGCTGGGAATTTTACGTTCGCGGTTCCACTTTTTTGCCGCCCAGAAGGACCACCAGAACGATCAGACCCGCGATTTCCGCAGTAGCCGAAAAAGCGCAGACCGCGAGCGGAGAAACATCATACAACAGCCCCATGACGCCTCCCGAGACTAAAAGCCCCAAGCCGTTCATCGTATTGAAAATGCCGTAACCTGTCCCGCGCTTGTTCAGGGGGGTGAGGTCCGCAATACCTGCCTTGATGACGGTCTCTTGGATGCCCAGACTAAAGCCAAACAAAAGAATGGCGGCGATTAAAAGGGTGGGGTCGGTCCCTAGAAACCCTAAAAAGGGTAAGGGGAGCGACAACAGCGGCACCGCGTACAGAACTTTTAACCCCTTTTTGTCGTACCAACGACCGACTAAAAAGGCGGCAATCCCATTGGCGGCCATCGCGGCGGCATACCAAAAGGGGATGGCGGCGTCAGATAACAAACCTGTGGTCTTGGCATGGAAGGCGAGAAGGGCAAAGTTGATAAAGCCCATCCCAGCTAAAAGGGTAAAAAGGCTATAGATCCAAAAGGTTCGGGAGAGTTTTTCTGGGGTGGGAGCCGGGGGACCCGCTAGCTCAACTTCTAAAGCTTGGGGATTGGGAGCTTTGGCTTGACCAAAGAGCACGGCCGCAATCATGACGACAAAGGGAATCCACAACCAAGTAAAAGCTTGGCGGTAGCTTTGAGCACTCTGAAGAGCTGAACCCAGCGACCCGGCGAGCAGAAAGCTCATCAGAAGCGGTCCCAGAATGGCTCCTGCTTGGTCCATGATTTTATGTAAGGCAAAACCGTAGCCAGTGCCAACGCGGCGGGCTGCCATCGACAAGATGGTGTCCTTGGCGGGAGCGCGGACGGCTTTCGAAAGTCGTTCTAGGACAATAAAAAGGGCCGCCACCTGCCAAGTTCCGCTTAAAGCGAGCAAAGGCACTGAGGCCACCATGGCGTAGCCGCCCAAGGTGAAAGCCCAGTAAGCTTTGCTTTTGTCGACCAAACGGCCTGTCAGAAGCCGTACCGCGTAACCCAAGAATTCTGCCAAACCCGCAACCAACCCCACCAGAGCGGCGTCTGCCCCTAAAAGGGCTAAGAAGGGCCCGTTCAGACTTCGCCCGGCCTGGTAGGTCAGGTCGCTAAAAAAGCTGATGACCCCAAACATAACAATCAGCACAAGGGCTCGGCGGTAGCTGGGGGCCGTCTTGTCGGGCGCGGTCATGGGGAACTCCTTGAGGAAACCTTGTTTTCAGGGGCCAGCCAGTCACGGTAACGCCAGCCGTGGTCGAAGGGCCCAAAGTACAGGTATTGAGCGCGGGAAGTCTTCGTGGCCGGAAGGTACCAAAAGTGATTTTTCTCTATGGTTTTGGCGTTAATCAAGCGCGGGGCCAACAGGGTAAATAGCTGGTCCGCTTCGGTTTGGCTAGCGTTAAACATCAAACTGAGGCTGACGAGTGTGTCCTGGGCAAAAACTGTGTCCATCCAAGCATTTTTGACGTCGACCTCTGGAGTCGAGAATACCAGGAACCCCTGTTGGGTGGGTTTAGTTGGAGTGTTGGGTTGAGTTGGAGTGAAAGGAATGTTCAGATTTTGTAAGCTCTGGACAAGAG
>JAJXWL010000091.1 GCA_021781625.1 bacterium | reverse complement strand
ATGGAAGGGTAAGATTGCCGATGAAACTGCTCAATATTATTTGAACGTCGAAATACCCAAAGCTAGAAATGAAGGAAGATTTGAGGGAAGAGTTGAAGGTCTTGAAATTGGTGAAGATAAACTTAAGCAAGTGGCACAACGAATGAAAGAGGCCCGTTTTGATATCAAGACCATCAGTAAAATGACCGGACTGAGTGAAGAAGAAATCGAAAAGCTGTAAAAAACAAAGATATAAAAAACCGGGAGTGTGGGCTCCCGGTCAAAAGGCTAAATCAAAAGGCTAAAACGAAAACTCAACGATCTTAAGGGAATAAACGGTCAGCGTAGCGGTCTAAGTCGGCTGGGCTAGCGGTTTGCAGAAACTTCCGTTCTTGAGCTGTTTGCTCCTGAAGGCGGGTTTGTTTCTGAAGACAGCTCTCCAGAGCTTTTTGGGCTTTGACAGCTTGTGCTCGAGCTAAGAGGTAACGAAACCCCCAAGCTACTCCCATCGTTACTGCGGCTAGGGCTACTAAGCCCATTAACGCCAGACGGATTTTTTCGAGCCATATCATGAGCTTCCTCCTGTACAGCATCCAGTTGCTGTACGTTGTCCTGTTGGGGGACGTAGGTTTGCCCTTTGATCATCGCGATCAATTGCAGAATATTCTGTACGCTTAACAAGCCCCAGAATAGCAACGCGAAGGTCAGGGCGATGACGGCGGGAGCGACTCTGGCAGGCAGCCCAATTCCCGCAGGGAGAAAAGGGCTTTGCACTAAGAGAGCTACCCCCGCCAGAAAACAAATTGCGGCAGCTAAGCCGTGTCCTTTGTGTTCCGGCGTGGTGTTCAACATTGTCTCACCAGTACACCAGGGCTTTGGGCCTGCGGTTGGTTGCGAACTCGTTCATTGTCATTCGACGGCAAAACCCATCGCCTTCAGGCCAGCGTTCTGCCCAGCTATCGTGATAGATGAACTCGTTGGTGATATCGTCATAAGCAACCAAAGCGAGGTAATGACCAGGCGACTTCAAACAGATTTGAAGAGCACCGCCACTGCACAGGTGAGCTACAGCATCTTGAGCGGTTAAATCGCTGACAAGGTGTGCGGCCACATCGAACACTTGGCGAAGGGCCAGCGGGTACCAGTCTAGGACTTCGTTCCCTGCTACCTCCTCGGGACTCAGAACCGACCAAATGTGCTTCATCCGTTCGAAGTTTTGCGGGTCGTTAAACCAGTCGCTGAGGACTTCTTCGGGCTGGGGGAGGTAACCTCCGGGGGTATAGATCTCTACCGGGTTTCCCATCGAAGCGATACAATTGATCGCCGCAGTGGGACCGCAGGTTTCAAGCCAAGAGATTCCGTGTGGGAGTCTCACCTTGAGCATGTGTTCGGTCGGGTTGTTGCTTTGTTGGTAGTACGCCTTATTTCGGTCGTTCCAATGTGAGGTTCCATGAATGGCCATTTAGTATCTCCTGAATTCTTCGGGACGGATTGCCCCATAAGCAAAGGCTTTGGGTTCGAACAGCTCGACGAGCTTGTCTTCGGGAACTGGGGAAAACTGGTCAGCTTCTTTGAGGATAAACTCGTTCGTTTGGGTATCGTAGGCTACCAACGCGATATCGTGCTCGGTGCCTTTGTAACGAACTTGCAGGGCTCTGTTGTGGCGAAGGTTTCTCAGGACCTCGTTGACACTCAGTTTATCTAGCTCGGTTGTAAAACAGCTAAAGAATTCTGAAGCAAAGAAAGAATACCAGTCGTCCATGATGATTTTGTCGATGACCTTGTAGTAATGGTCAAAGTATTCGGCGTGTTCGGGCTTTTGAAACCAGCTCACGTACAGACCTTCGGGACGAGGAATAAAGTTTCCCAGGGGTTTGAGAAGGACATTAAAACCTGTGGCGGCAATGGCCGTCACTGCGGCTTGGGGTCCACTCATGTCGATAGTGATATCCTCTAAGGGATTAGGGACGACTCTTTTCTGCCCCGCCAAGTTTGGCCAGTAGCAGTCGAAATAGGGGTTCGAATCCCAGCGTTTTGCTCCAATGATACTCATGTGTTTCTCCTTAAGTTTTGTGTTATAGCCAGTACGCGATGGCACGGGGTGAGAGTTGATTTGGACAATCCATTCCGAATTGGCCATCGTGTTGCCAACCTTCTTTGGTGACGAAACATTCGTCGTCCTCCTCGTTTCCTTCATAGCCAACCAGAGCGAAGTATTCCTTGTCTTGACTTTCGATCTGGAGCACGTTCTTGGTTTTGAGGTACTCGATCATGTCTTTGACTGTAAGGTCTTCGATCATGGCCGCCTGGATGTTGAACACGTCTCGCACGGCATTCGCCAGCCAGGTGAAAGCGTTCATCTGAGCGGCTTCGTCGGCGGGAAGGCTACGGTAGATAAAGTCCATCCTTTCGAGATTCTCGTGGTCTAGAAACCATTCAAGTAAGACGTGCTCGGGAACAAGCTCGTTGCCGTTGAGGCAAAGTTTTACCGAGCCTCCCAAGGTTGATACCGACGATACGGCAGCTTGAAAGAAGCTCATATCGAGGGTTTCCTCTCCCCAGGGGAAGGTGAGTTTTCGCTTCAGTCCGGTCATGGACTCTGGTGAAGAGGCGTCGTAGGCGCTGTCTTTCCAGTAGCGAGCAAAGTATTTTGACATAGGTTACTCCTAGTCGTGGTGATTTTTAACCCAGCAACGCCAGGTAAGCACTCTGTTTTTTTGAGTGCTCACCCCTAAGAACAAAGTGAATTTGCACTTTGCTTCAAAAAAGTTTTGCAAAATTCCAAAAAAATTTGTAGGAAAATCTCGTAATGAAGAAAATAACTCTAATATCTCTTGGTTTTTTGTGGGGAACGCTGAATTTGTGGTCACAGACACTCCCCAGTCCTGAGGATCCGCTTTGGCGGTATCAACAATGGATGGTGACGGCAGGGTTGGCTCAGGCTCCCCAGTTGGTCTTTACCACCATTGATGAACGGGCCTTGCACGATGAAGGGCCCTGGCAACTCCCCGACCCTAAAAAGCAGGTATTTACCATGGGTACCAGTGAAGCGGGGGTGGTCGAGAACACCGCGTACGCGTCGACCTTTAATACGGGGGGAATCTGGCATGGTAAAGGCCTTACCGGCTGGTCAAAGGCTTCGGGGACTTTGGCTTGGGGGTACTTAACAGCTCGTTTGGGATTAGAAGCCTGGGGTTCGCAGAACCTAGATTTTGCCTTAAAGCCTTCGGGGATCGCCGCTCAGCCCCTGGCGTCGGCGGATGGACAATATATAGATACCCCTCAGCGTTTTGGGACTGACCCTTTTGCCCACGTCGGGCTAGAGAATACCGAAGTACGGCTGAATTGGGGGCCGATGGTGCTTTCGGCGAGCAATCAGAATGCCGTGTTTGGCCCGACCGTCTTTAACCCCTTGCTCTTAAGTGCCAACGCAGAGGGCATACCGCACTTGCGTTTGGGCCTCAACACCCTGCCCACTCCGGCTGGAAAAGTTGAAGCCCAGCTGATGTACGGCAAATTGAACACGTCCCCCTATTGGGACCCGAATGCCGGGCCTTCGGACCGGTTCTTTGGCGGGTTATTTGTTGGGTACCAGCCGTCGTTCTTTCCGGAACTCACCATAGGGGCGGGACGAACCATCATTTCGAACTGGAATGACTTGGACCCGCAAATCGCCACGGCACTCTTTTTATTTGACCCGGGTAATAGTTCTAATACTTTAGGTAAGGGAGTGAGTCATCAACACGTCTCGTTGACCTACGACCTGAAGTTCCCCTCGATTGGGTTTGAAACGTATGGGGAATGGGGCAAAAACGACTACAGCCCCATCTCGATGTACTGGATTAACCCGAATCATGAGCAAGCTTATTCCTTGGGGATGAAAAAGACCTTTACTTTGCCAGAGCGAGGGATTTTGGGGGTCGGCGTCGAAGAAACTATCCTATCGCAAGCGGTAGAAAGCCTCATTAATTATAATGGGTATTATCAAGGGTACGATTTTTATTCTGGTTGGTCGTCAAGCTATGGCGCTGGCTATACGAATGATGGAATGGTGCTAGGTGGTGGCATCGGGAACGGCTCAGAGGCTCAGTACTTGTATGCAGACCTGTACTACCCTTCGTGGCACTTTGGGTTTGAGTTCCGCCGTTGGGCAAACGACGTTTCGGCGTTGTACTTGGGAACATTACCTGTCACAGGAACTTCGAACCGCGAAAACATGAACGATGTCGAGATGCGAACGGCACTGCGAACCGACTACCTTTGGAAGAGCTGGGTGTTTTCGGGATTGTTCTCGTGGGCTACGGACTATAACCGTAACCAAGTTCCTACCAACAATGTTTTCAACGTTACTTGTCAGCTCATGGTGCAATACCTGTGGTAGAATAGAAGAGGGAGTTAGGCTCCATGGAAGATATTCGGTGGGTACAGAGGTTGCAAAATTTTCAAAAAACTTTGAAAAGTTTGCAAACTGCTTTAAACATTAGTTCACCTGATGAAGTTCAGCGTGCGGGAATGATTCAATATTTTGAGATGACCTTTGAACTGGGTTGGAAAGTTCTCAAAGACTATTTAGAAACCCAAGGCTTCTCTGAGGTGTCTAGTCCCAGACAGGCTATTAAAAAAGCTTATGAACAAGGTCTAATTGAGAACGGTAGAGGTTGGCTTAAAGGGTTAGAAGATAGGAATTTGACGTCTCATACTTACGATGAGATCGCGGCAAAAAAAGTGGAAGCCCTGATCAAGGAAGAGTATATAAAACTGTTTGAGTCTTTAGCGCACACCATGGAGTCCAAGAAATGAGCATTCCAGGTTTGTCAGAACAAGATTGTGCAGAGGTTGAACAGGTCCTGAAGAACCTTCCTAAGATTGAAAGAGTTTGGGTTTTTGGAAGCCGTGCTAAAGGTAATTTTAAACAAGGAAGTGATGTTGATTTAGCGTTGGAAGGGGTGAAACTAGACTTTGACACGATTCGGGAGGCGAGTTTTCTTCTGAATGAAGAAAGTTTACTTCCGTATCAGTTTGACCTCGTGGACAAGAATAACATTGAAAGTCAGGAGCTGAAGGAGCATATCCAGCGCAAGGCCATTGTTGTATACGAACGTGAAGTGGATGAAAACCTATGAGTTCGAATTCGTCCTTCACATCGGAAGAAGCTTTTTGTAGGTATTCAGATATGGATTTGGCTGTTGAAGGGGAAACGACAAAAAGCGAGACCAGACTTCTTGAATTAAAAGCTGAATTGTTGCAGGATTACGGCTTTATTGTACGATGCCAGAAGGAATTAGAGGTTTTCCAAGAAAGGTGGAGACTTTCTCCTGAAGACGAGCCTCGATTGCTGTTGCTTACGCCTTTCACAATTTGTATTGTGCGTTTGAAAAGATGCAGTTAGAGATACCTGCCCTGAGACCTGCCCTGTTTGATGAAAAATTCCAAGATGAGGTTGATGAATTACGGCGATTTCGGCACGTCTTTAGAAATTTGTACAAGTCTCGGCTGAATCCTGAAAAGATTGCCTACGTACAGAAAAACTGTTCAAAAACTGCTGAACGCTTTGCCCCTTACCATGAAAAGTTTGTCGGGTGGCTGTCTGAGCTTATCCGTGTGGAAGAACAGCTTTGAATGTATTAGAATTTCTGCAGTATATGAATCACGCTTTGCCATTTACAAAATGTAATGCCTAGGTTAGTGTTCAATCCTTGAACACCACTCGAAAGAGGCCTTTTTTAGCGTGTTTCGGCGGCGAAAAAGGGTTGATTCAATCTTTTTAAATCGAATCCGGGTAACGGAAGGATTTGTTATGTCTTTGTTTGCAGGAGAAAGTTAATAATGGGGAAGACCGCGCTGATTACAGGGATTACAGGCCAAGATGGCGCTTATTTGGCAGAATTCTTGCTGAAAAAAGGTTATATGGTACATGGTTTGAAACGCCGAGCGAGTTTGTTTAATACCGACCGCGTGGACCATTTGTATCAAGACCCCCACGAAAAGGACGTTAAGTTCAAAATGCATTACGGGGACTTGACCGACAGTACTAACCTAATTCGTTTGGTCCAAGAAACCCAACCCGATGAGATCTATAACCTTGCGGCCATGAGCCATGTTGCGGTCAGCTTTGAAACCCCCGAGTACACGGCAAATGCCGATGGTTTGGGTACCTTACGTCTTCTAGAAGCGATTCGAATTTTGGGTCTAGAGAAGAAGACTCGAATTTATCAGGCTTCGACGAGTGAGCTGTACGGGAAAGTTCAAGAGATCCCCCAAAAAGAAACGACTCCATTTTACCCCCGAAGTCCGTATGCCGTAGCGAAGATGTACGCCTATTGGATTACTGTAAATTACCGGGAAGCGTACAATCTTTTTGCCTGCAACGGCATATTATTTAACCATGAAAGCCCCATTCGCGGGGAAACCTTTGTTACCCGCAAGATTACCCGAGCGGCATCTAAGATTGCCTTGGGCTTACAAAATAAGCTTTATTTGGGCAACTTGGAAAGTAAGCGCGATTGGGGACACGCCAAAGACTATGTACGCATGATGTGGATGATTTTGCAAGCCGACCAGCCGGAAGACTGGGTTATTGCCACAGGTGTGACTACGACTGTCCGAGACTTTGTGAAGTTGGCCTTTGCAGAAGCGGGGATTGAGGTAGAATTTCAAGGTGAAGGGGTCAACGAAAAAGGGGTTGTGAAAGCCTGTCATAACCCTAAATACCAGGTCAAACTGGGGCAAGAAGTTGTGGCGGTGGACCCGAAGTACTTTCGGCCCACTGAAGTTGACTTGTTGATTGGTGACCCTACGAAAGCCAAAGAAAAGCTGGGTTGGGTGCCGGAACACGACCTCAAGAGCCTTGTTGCCGACATGATGGCCAGCGACCTTCACTTGATGACCAAGGACCGCTACCTACAAGAGGGCGGTTACCGTACCAATAACTACTTTGAATGAGATGACGACTTTGGACAAGAATACCAAGATTTACTTAGCCGGACACCGAGGTTTAGTCGGTTCGGCCATCATGAAAAGTTTAAAGGCCAAAGGCTATACCAACCTTGTGACGCGAACCCATCATGAGCTGGACTTAACCCGACAAAAAGACGTGGAAGACTTTTTTGCCCAAGAAAAACCCGAGATGGTGATTTTAGCCGCAGCTAAAGTGGGGGGGATTGGGGCAAACTCGACTTACCCTGCGGACTTTATTTATGAAAACCTGGCAATTGCTCAGAATGTAATTCATTCGGCGTATGTTTATGGGGTAAAAAAACTGATTAACTTGGGGTCAAGCTGTATTTACCCCAAGATGGCCCCGCAACCTTTAAAAGAAGAATACCTGCTGACGGGGCCTTTAGAGGTTACCAACGAAGCCTATGCTGTGGCTAAAAT
>JAJXWL010000090.1 GCA_021781625.1 bacterium | reverse complement strand
CAATCAGCTTCCCCTGGCTGGCTGTCCGTACCGAAACCTCGCGGTAAGCACTCAAAGGACCTTTCAGAACACTCATGCTCCCCCTCCTGGAACCCTAGGTCTACGTTACAGTTTCGACAGGTTTTTGGCGGGCCTTAAACAAATTGTCAAAAACCCGCTTAATTCAGAGAATGTTCCCGTAATTTCGAAACAGAAACAAAACTATAACCGGCTTGTTTCAAGGCATTTAACAGCAGGTCCAAACGGCGAAAAAAGCTGTCCCCCGTTTTACTATCTCTGATCCCGAGGGTCAATGGTACGATAGCCCCAGGACGAACACTTTTCAACAAGGAGTCGATCCACACCGAGGACTCCAGACGTCCCTCGACCGGAACAGGAAGCTTCAAGTCGGTACCCACCGTCACGTACCCGGCCTTGGCGGCAGCCTGAACTACACCAGACGAGTAACCGGAGGGCCACCAAAGCGGCGAAAGCTCCGTTCCTGTTTTTCGATGCCAATCGTCCTCTTGCCGGGCCAAGCCCTTGGGGATAAAAGACCCTGTCGCGTCGGCCGAAGAAAATTGGAATGGAATATAAAACCCATTGGCGGTTTCAGCTCCCGAGGCAGCAATTTCTCGGCAAGCCTCAGGGTGTCGCCGCAAAAATTCTCCATTCACAAAAAACGTAGCGCCAGCCTTCCACGACCGCAAAGCCGACAAGACCTCTCCTAGCCCTTGATCTGAGTCCTGGGCCAAAAACACCAACGCGATTTCTCGCTTTTCATCCCGAGCGCCGTGAGTAAACACACCCTCGGGCGAGAGCGTTTCCGGCTGGTTTTTCAAAGCGGGGGGCTCGGGTAAGGGAGAGGGCAGCAAGGGTACTGTAACTGATCGGGCCAACAACCTGACCATAATTCGGTTGTGAACTTCGGAGTTGAGACTTTGTAAAAATACTCTAACCTGGCTATTGTCCGTTTGTCGGGGGGGCAGAGTGCTCCCTGAAATGGGTTGCCAGACCCCTTCAGTCCAAGCCCATAGACCCTCTCCCTCCTTGGCAATGGGAACTCCTTTTTGATCAAACGCGATGCCCTGAGCCGCCCCGAGTACCAAGGGAGTCTTAAGTCCCGACACCAGCGACAGTTTCTGCACACCGGAACTCGAACATAAGAGCACCTCCTGCCCCTGCCAAAAGGCTGCCCGCGTTCCTTGCTGGACAAAAAAATTCTGTTGAGAAAAATCTGTGTCATTCCTGAGCGAAAGCCCCTCACTGGTCGTTAAGAGGACCTGTTTGCCGTCCGCTGAGGCTGCCATGTCGAGAAAATCTACACCCTGGGCTTGAAGCTTTGCCCCGTTTTGCGTCAGTTGAAAAACCGCCGAAAGCGGGGTTCTAAGGTTATTCACCAAAACCTGCGCCCCGTGTTCGGACCAAAGAACGCGCTTCACTCGGCTTCCACCAGGTAAAGGAACATACGCCCCACCCTTCCAAGAAGGTTCCCCGTCATGAAAATAGCCTGTAGCTTTCAACAACAACGTCCGCCCCTCGACTAACAGCAGAACGAAACGAAGGTCCGGAGACAGCCAAAACCTGTCGGTGGCTGGGTCAAAGGCAAGAGGAAAAGCAGTGACAAGACCCCAGGTCTGATAGTTGGGCCCGAAGAGGCTAAGGGCATAAAAATCCTGAGGAAGTAATCGCCAAAGCGAATTATCACGGACGTAAACGAGGTCTCCATCGGGGCTCCAGCGAACACTTGAAAGAAGCCCGGTCCCCAGACAGCGCAGGGCTTCGGGCGGAACCCGGTCTTGAGCCCGTTGTTCCATCGAATAATAGTACAGACGGTCCGCTTTCACATAGACAAAAAACTCGCCGTTCGGGGACCACAACGCCGGGGCTTCGTTGGTCGACAAGGTAATTCCTTGGGTGATCCGCTCAAGCATCCCCGTTTTGATATTCCAAAGGGCTAAGTCACCCTCGACTGGGGATTTTTGGATTTGCACCAAAGCCCAGCCTCCCTCGGGGGAATAGGCCGAGGGTAAGGGCTTACCCCAACGCAATAAGGATTTTCCTGCAAAACTATCCGGTGAAACGGTAATTACCTTCCCCTGAGGTAGCAACCGGAAAGTGCCAAACGCATTTGACCATTGCAAAACCTTGGCTTTTGCCAACCATTCGGCGGTATCTACCGGAAATGTTAAAGTTGTTAACTGACCAGAGCCCAAGTCGGCTTCAAACCACCCGGTATCTGTACCCTGAGCCGAGCTAGAGCGCACCGAAAAAACAAGGTGCTTTCCCTGATCAACGGCCAGTCCTGAAAAACTCACCTGAGCGGACAAGGCGACTGTCAAACTACTCAAAAGGAGTATACACCCCCAACGTTTCATGGACACTCCCTTAACGCTACCGTACCAATTCCCATGCATCCAACGCGTCTTCTAAGGCGGCAAGACGGCATAATAGAGCGTTTAACCGCTTGAGCTGCCGTTGAACTTCACGTTCCGTTAGGCCTTTTAAAGACTCATCGAGAACCTGCGAGAACTCGGGAACCTCGTGAAGACGGGCCCCGCAACTGGGACAATACAAATAACTGCGGTTGACCACAGTCGAGCAACGGGGGCAAAACTCAACTTCCATGTCTTTATTGTAAAAGCGCCCCCGCTCTCGCGCAAGACAAAAGCTCTACTGCGGGGCAAAGTAGCCCAATTGCCCTCTCCCGGTTTCTTTATTGAACCGTGAAACCTCTACCTGGACCGGAATCAGCTGAGTTCCGTCTTGGGTGGGGGTAATTGCGGTATAACTTAAGGCATAAAGGCCGCTGACGCGATTGGCCTGATCGTCGAGAAACATTCGAAGGTCTTGATGAGAAGAGTAAACTCTTCCCCCTGTCGCTTTAACCAAATATTGAATTTCAGGGGGTAAAGGATTGTCGGCGACGGTAACGACACTAAAGACGATGGCGTTGTTTTTTAGGTAATCGGCTACTTCTGGCAGGGCGTAGCGGGCAAAGGCCCGAGGCGGAAGGTTCCCCGAAGTCAGATAAACCACCGTTCTTTTACGCAACGAGGGGATCATCGACGAAGCGGCTAACCGAATCGCAACGTCTAATTCTCCCCGCGATGTCAGGGTCGAGGGGTCGGTGGCCGCCGCTTCATTGTCCGAGGCCGAAGAAAGTCGATGATTTTGGGGAACTGGGTGTTTCGCGGCGGCAAACAACCCTATACCACCTTTGTCGGCCCAGGCCCGACTAAAAAAGCCCACGGTATGACGAACCGCCTCGTCTGCGTCGGCCATACTAGGGTCTCGGTCCACAAGCAGAGCCACGTCCGCATCGTGCGACCTAAACCCCTGAAAGGTGAGCTGAGTGTTGACCACCAGTGTTCCGCTTTCTGAAAGCAAAAGGTTGGAGGCGTCCAAACCAGTTACAGGGCGTCCCCAGCGGTCTTCGACATCAAACCAAACCGAGATCTTGGGGTAAGCGGAGCGATCGACACGGAGAATTCTCACCCAAAGTCCCGAATAAATCGTGTGCCCTTCGGTGAGAATACGGATCTTGCTGGCGTCAAAATCTGCCAACAACAAGTCTTGATTGGCGTCGATGACCGCATCTGTTACCTTCAGGCCCTGATTCCACTCGGGGTCAAAGGGCGTTACGGTGTTTTGAACAGGATCAAGAATCCAAACTTTTGGCCCATCAGAAACTAATAGTCGGCCGTCGGACATGAGCGACAAGCCCTCAGGTCCTTGAAAACGATCCTTGCCATAGGTCTCGAGCCAGTTGCCGCTAGTATCAAAGGCATAAACGGCCCGTTTGTTTTTGTCTGCCACGTAGATCGTATCTGGGGTTGCGGCTAAACCTGTAGGCTCTGAAAGTCCACCAAAGCCCACAGTGGGCCCCCCAAACGAAAACAGAAACTTTCCGTCGGGATCAAACTTGGACACCCGGGCATTTCCCCAGTCCGAGACATAGATGGCCTGACCATCGGTGGCCAGGAACTGAGGTCCCAAAAATTGTCCGTCACCCCGGCCGGTGCCGCCAAACGTTTTGACGGTTAGGCCATTGTGGTCGAGAATGGCGATATTATCGGTGGTAAACTGGCTGACATAGTAATGACCACGAAAGGGCAAAACATCAAACGGAGCCCGTAACCGACCGACAGCCCCCACGAAGCGTTGCTCCAGGTCGCCATTGGCGTTAAACCTCATCACGTCTTCACTGCCAAAGGCCGCAACCAGAAACCCTCCATCAGGCAAGGGGCGAACCGCCGTGGGCCGCAAGAACAGCGCCCGTCCGGTACCGTCTTTGGTCTTACCATTCAGCTCATACAGCGGGAGGTAGCGATCAGGCCGTTTTGTCTGGGCGTCCAAGCTACGGCGGGCCTCGACCACATCCACCACATGGGACAAGTATTCATGCGTCCCACCGCTCTTCAAAACATGGTGCCATTCGACGAGGGCTTGAGAAACTAAACCGGTGGCATAGAGCGCCTTACCCAACCATTCGCGGATATCGGCACGCTCCGGCTTGTAACTCAGCGCCTTTTGAAAGGACACCAGGGCACGGTTATACTGGCCGTTATTATAAAGGTCTACCCCGTCGCGAAAGGCCGAATCGGCCCGGACCATGTTGTAATCCAGGGGTTGATCCTGGGCGGCTACCCCCAGCGTCATTACCAAAAAAAATCCTAATCCCCACAGAATCTGTTTCATGAACGTCTCTTTGGGGCACTTTCTTCGCCTAAAGCTTGAAGCGCCGCCTGCTGGTGCTGGCGAAAGTCCGGATTATCCGGCTGAGCCCGTACCGCTTTTTCTAAGTAAAATTTTGCCACCTTATCTTGCCCCATACGGTGATAAACCCAACCCAGCGAATCAAGGTAGGTGGGAGTTTCGGGTTTTAAGGCTAAAGCTTTTCGGCAAAACTGAAGGGCCCGTTCCAAGAACACCCCTTCCTCGGCCAAAATGTAGCCCAAGGAATTCATGGCGTTAGCGTTTTCCGGGTCTAGCGTCACTGCGCGGTTAAGCCAAGCGATGGCCTCTTTACCTCGCCCGGTCGCCCACAGCACATACCCATAAGTGGAAAAAACCTGAACGGATTCTACGCCTTCGTCAAGCATGCCCCTCAGTTCTTTTTCGGCAGCGGAGTACCGCTTTTCAGAGGTGAGTAAAAAGGCCCGAATCATCCGGGCCTGTAAAATTTTCAAGAAGTTGCTCTCTTGAACAATCACTAAGTCTAACGCCCGCAAGGCTTCATCGGCCCGACCTAATTGCGAATAGCACAAGGCTTGGTAGTACGCCGCATCAGGAACTTCAAGCGGATCAAGGTCCTCGAGAAAATACAATGCCTGTTCAAAGTGCCCTTCTTCAAAAAGCCGCAGGCCTTCTTCCCAAGGATCGTTCACGGCAAAGTTCTCCTCTCGGAGCGTTCCTGCAGAGCCACGGGATGGCTGGCCACCACCGTACAAGAGACTTTTCCCCGCCGCACAACCGCCCAATCTGAGCCTTCGACTATCGCGTCGTCCAAAATCAAGCCTTTAACCCAACACCAGACCTCCCCGCCGGGGGCTTCAAACTCGACAACCTGATCGTAGTACCGACGCTCACTGGGAACGGCCCACTCCGCTTCGAGAGGTAAGAGGGGACGAGACGGAAAATTGACATTTAAAAAGGTTCCCGGCGTCCAATCGGCAACCCAGTCTTCAAGATTCTGGCGAACAAATTCCGCGCCATGCGAAAAATCCCACGGGGCCGACTGCACGTCCAACGAGAGGGCCACTCCAGGCACCCCCAACAGAGAGGCTTGGCGGGCGGCGGCGGCCGTTCCCGAGTAAACCAAGTCAGTTCCCAGATTAGGACCGTGGTTGATCCCTGAAACTACGACGTCAAAAGTCGGCACTAACGAGCCGCGAAAGGCTAAAAAAACACAGTCCGCCGGTGAGCCTGAACAGGCAAAACGGCGGTTTCCTCGTCGTGAGAGTTTAACAGGTCCCCGCATCTGAATCGCATGACTCTGTCCAGAGCGCTCACCGTCGGGTGCAACCACCCAGATTTCATGATCCGCTAAGGCGTTTTCCAGAGCTGTCAGGCCCTGACTGTCAATTCCATCGTCATTGGTCAGAAGAATCCGCATCCGGTCCCCTCCCTGACGCATTTTACCGTCTCAAACAAGACCTTTCAACTGGAGCGGCCCTGGTCGAGGCGGGCCCCTGAAGAGGGGCGAAAGCTGGTAAGCTCAGCTTTAAACCCAAAAATTCGCTCATATTCCTCGGCCAAGGTCCGAAATTTGCCCCAAGCTGAGGGTTTTCCCAGGGCTAAAACACTAGAACCCGTTTCTTCACCCGTTAAACGAGCTCCGACAAGGCCATCGACGTCTTGTAGTCGTTTGACCAGCCAATCAATTTCGGGACACGAAACCTCAAATAAATCCCTCAGACTTTCGTGCGAACGGTGCATGAGACGGCCCACACTCACCATATCGTGTGTTTTCAAAAATTCGACAGCTTCATGAAGACGAGCCAGCTCGTCAATAATATGCAGACTTCGCCGTCGAGCGGCTTCAGGAAGCGTACCCACACCATCCCTTAGATCCGATTTCGAATAGTCCCGGAGCGATTTACCGTTTTTTCCGTCATTGAGAAGCTTAAGGCAAAGCTCGCAGGCCTCTCGGGCTGCCCTAACTGACTCGCTGGAGCTAGGCGGAACCCGAGAATTGATCACCGCCAGCTCCCACCCCGTGTCAGGAAAGGGAATATTTACGCCCTCCCCCCGGCGAGAATCGTACCAGAACAGGTGATTTTCAACGGCGTTGATGAGAGTCTTTCCGGAACTTTGTCCCAGGGTGACGCCTAAAAATTGGTTTTCTGCCTGATAAGCTAACTTGGTTAAGGCTTCGGGGGAAAGTCCGGTTTGAAAGAACTCGTTAAAGGCCAAAGCGGAGGCTAAACACAGTGCTTGAGAAGAACCCAGGCCAATCGACTGGGGTACGTCGCCGCAAACCACCATATCCAAACCGGTTAAAACAACCCCCAGAGCGGCAAACCCGGCCAAGACGCCTTTGGGGAGGTTGGCCCAACGATCTTCTTTTCGGTACTTCATGCTGGTGGCGACAGCTTTTTTACGTTCGTTGTACTCGCGTGAAAAAAACTTTACCACATGATCGGGTCGGGGACTAACGCTCACCCAAACCCGAAAGCTGGTGGCGGCGCTCAGAGTAACGCCTTGGGCGAATTCCGTATAATCGCCAAAGATTCCCACCTTCCCCGGGGCTGAAGCCACCACGGTAGGAAGAGAACCATACTCCTGAACATGTAGATCGCGGCAACTGAGGAGTTTAGGATCCAACCATTTTTCCTTTTTCCTAGTTTACGTCGAAAACGTGGTATCTTCAATGACTTTTTGCTATAATGCGGAATATGTCT
>JAJXWL010000089.1 GCA_021781625.1 bacterium | reverse complement strand
TGAGCCTACCCATTTCGCCGCCTAAAGCATCAATTTCGCGAACCATGTTGCCCTTAGCGAGACCGCCGACGGCGGGATTACAGCTCATACGTCCAATGGTATCCAGACTTTGAGTAATGAGTAACGTTGAAAAGCCCATTCGAGCTATGGCCAGTCCCGCCTCAATTCCCGCATGACCGCCGCCGACAACTACTGCATCAAAATCCACAATAACCCCTTCCGTCTGCTAACCTTTTTTCTGTTCAGCGGAAGAGAATTCTACCATAATCTGTCTGTCTTTGTTAAGTATTCTTCCCTTCAGGGACTACCTAGTTCTAAGAGTCAAGACTAGGTAGAGAAAGTGCGCAAGCTCATGACGGTAAACCCTTCACACTCATGAGTGTAAAACCTCTGGTCTCATGAGAGGAAAATAGCAAGATTACAGTGTGCAAATAAGAGCTGGTCAAGTTAGCAATGTTCTGGTATTCTAAGGAAGTCCTCACGGGAGATGCGCATGGAGACCTGCGAATTCTTGAATACCTGCCCGGTGTTCAGTGGCCTTTTAGCCAATAAACCTCAAGACGCGGCGGCAGTCAAAGAAAAGTATTGTCAGTCCAGCTATCTACACTGTGCGTTGTACATGGTGGGCAGTGCTTTGGGGTCGTCAAAAATGCCCGGAGACATGGACCCCACAGATAAAGCCCGTGCTTACGAAATTATTGCCCAAGGGTAATTATTTCCCCACACAAAAATTCCCAAACATATGGTTGAGGATGTCCGCATTGGTCACCTCTCCGACAATTTCTCCTAAGGCCTGAAGGGCGTCTTGAACGTCGAGAGCGACCATGTCGACGGGAAATCCCGCCTCAAGGCCTATTAAAACAGCCTTTAAGGCGCTGATGGCTCGATCCAGGAGTTGCTTTTGGCGCAACGAGTCGATGACCACCGCATCCGGGGCGCTTTTTTCTGGTAAGGCCTGTTCCTGGACCCAAGTGGTTAACACCGAGAGGCCTTGGCCTGTCACGGCCGATAAGCCTAACCAACCCGGGGGCGGGGGAAGAGCTCCAGGTAAGTCTATTTTGGTCCATAAGAGGGCTCGGGGGAGGTTCGAGGGGGTGCTCTCTTTTAAAAGTTTTTCATCTTCTGGCGTCAAGCCCAACGTTCCATCCACGAGGTAAAAGCTTAAATCGCTAGACGCTAACAAATCTTGTGAGCGGCGTATTCCTTCTTGTTCCACCCGGTTTTCAGCTTCACGGAGACCGGCTGTATCAAAAAGCCGGGCGGGAATTCCGTCAAAGTCGGCCCAAGCTTCGATAAAGTCGCGAGTCGTGCCATGTTCGTCCGAGACAATAGAACGGTCTTCTTTTAAGAACGCATTAAATAAGCTGGATTTCCCCGCATTGGTTCGTCCTGCCAAAACGATTTTCAAACCTTCTTGATACACTCGGCCAGTTTTAAAGCTCAGGGCTAAACTTTCGAGGCCGCCCAGCAAGTCGTGGAGCAAGGGGTAGGGTGGTTCAGGGGTGTCAGCCTCATCTTCGGCATAGTCCAGCTGAATATTGACTGCGGCCATCACGTCCATCAATTTGGTTCGCAACTGGCGGATTCGTGTTTCGACGCTCCCCCCCAAACGGTGTAGGGCCTGAGAACGTGCCGCGTCGGTCTTCGAGGCGACTAATTCGTGCACAGCTTCTGCTCGCGTTAAGTCAACCTTTCCGGCTAAGAAGGCTCTTAAGGTAAACTCACCAGGCCCCGCAGGGCGAAAGGCTGTACGGGTCAATTCGTCTAAGACCCGTCGCACCACCGTCATGGAACCATGACAGGTCAGTTCAACAGAGTCCTGACCGGTGTAAGAATGAGGGGCTCGCCAAACCGTCGCGACCACTTGGTCGAGTTTTTCCCCTTGCTCTGAGTGCAACCAACCTACCAAGGCGGTACCTCCAGCGGCTTGCCGTAAACGGGGGGCTGGATGGAAAAAGTCAGCCAGGGCTTCCACGCAACCCTCACCGGTGCAGCGGATAACGGCGAGGGCCGACATTCCCCACGGTGTGGCTAAGGCACAGATTTTGTCCTTCGTATCGTAAGCGAGGTCTTTCATCTGGACGTGTTTAGGGGTTTTGAGCCAAAAGTTTCTCGA
This sequence comes from bacterium, assembly GCA_021781625.1. The sequence goes on along the minus strand of JAJXWL010000089.1, from coordinate 5,271 downwards.
TACCTTGAAGAACTTCCGGAGTATCCCATTCCTTTCCTCCGGCACGTCCGCCGAGTACATGACCAGTTTTATCGATCACGTAGGTGGTGGGAATGGCTTGAACGCCATATTCCGCATCGCCTTGACCCGTGGTGTCCAAAAGGATGGGGAAGGTATACCCGGTTTTTTGGATAAAGGCCTTGACCACGTCGGGTTTTTCTTGAGCATCGACGGCTAACCACACAAAATCTTTGTTACTGGAAAGTTTTTTCCAAAGTTTCTCAATGGTGGGCATTTCGGCGCGGCAAGGCGGACACCAGGTGGCCCAAAAGTTCAAGAAGACCACTTTCCCCTTATAGTCACTGAGCTTCACCGTTTTTCCTTCCAGAGTTGTTGCGGTAAAATCCAACAAGGAAGGATTTCCTTGAACCCGTTGAAGACCCATCGCGTCCATGACCTCGGCTAAAGGATTTTCTTGAACGGGGGCAACCAGCTGTCCGGGTGTGGAAGACGGCGTGGAGGAAGGGGAAGGTTTGGTTTCTTGTGCAGAGGCTTGAGGGGCGCAGGAAAGAAAACTCAAGGCTAAGAATGTAAGAACCCCAGAACTCCAGGAAAAAAGTTTCATGCATGACTCCTGCTTAAACAACCGTGATAATATAGCAAATATACTATATTTCAGGAGGAATGGCCAGTGCTGACAGCTTTTAGGTATTGTCGGGCTGTGAGCACTTGGGCATGATGATAGCTCAAGGCGGCGAGAAAACTTCGTTGCGAACTCCAGGGAAAGACGGGGAGTGTTCGCAACATCCACCCTGAAGCGCAGGCATCCCCAATCAAAATGTTGTTAAAGCCTTTCGCTTTTGCCGAACGAACCGTTGTGTCCACACACATCCAGGTCATCATCCCCATCCAGACCACACATTCTGGTTTTTGCTCTTGTAAAAGATCTTCCAGGTTGGTCCCCAGGAAAGCATCGGGAAACTTTTTATCGATGAGGCTTTCTTGAGGAAACTGGATCGTTTGCAAACGAGGATGAAGTTCCACTCCCGGGGTACCAGCACGAAGAAAGCGAGCTTGGTCGTTACCTTGGTGCCGAATATGATAGATAGGAGCGTTTTGCTCTCGAGCCCACTTCAAGATTTTTAAAGTGTTGTTCAGAGCTGTTTGGGCACGAAATAACGGGAATTTCCCACTGGGAAAATAATCCCTTTGGATATCGATGGTAAGATAAACTGTTTTCATGATGACCTCCGCACAAAGCTTGGCTGTTAGGGACAAGCTGTTCGAGAGGGAAGGACGTCAATGCGAGTGCGAAAAGCGACAAACTTTGGAGGAAGAGAATGACGTGGGGGATTTTGGAATATCCAGGCTGTCTGTCGTCAAATGTCGCCGGCTGGAGAGATTTGTTTCGCTGGTTATCGGCACAAGGGGTAGCCGTCAGGGAAGTGGACTGGGACCAAGCGGAAAGTATTCTCATTCCGGCGGCCTTTTTACCGCCCGCATGTCCTTTTGAAGAAGAAGTCGCCTTGGTGAAACGCTTAAAAGCTCTCCCCTCGACTGTGAACTTTGCGGCGGCTTGCTTTGGGGTGTATTGGCTTTGTGCCGCAGGCCGGGATCAGGGCCGTCCCCTTGCTGTCCACGAATCTTTAAGAGCGTTGTTGGTTGAGCGCTTTCCTTTGGCAGTCCTTACTGCCGAGGCTATGGTGGAAACTGAGAAACTGATTACGGCAAGCGGCCCCTTGGGGTGGCTCAACGTCACATTCCCTTGGCTTAAACATCAACTAGGTGCAGAAATTGCCCAGGAGGCTTATCAATATCTTTTTCTGGGACAAACAGGTTCTCTGGGGGGACCCCAGCTGTCAAAGCAAGCCGTCGTTGACCAATTCTTAGAACCTGCCCGTCAATGGATCCTTCAGCATTATCGTGATTGCCCGAGTATTGAGTACTGGGCGCAAGAAACAGGTTGGGGAACCAGGACATTTCAACGCCGTTGGAAAGCGAGTTTTGGGTTATCTCCCGTCCAATGGTTGACCCAGGTACGTCTTCAGAAAGCTAAAGAATATTTACGAACTTCGCTCCTGACCTGGGAAGAAGTCACCCGTCGGGTAGGTTTTGAGGATGCCTCAAGCTTCCGGCGTTTGTTTACCCAGCAAATTGGCCAATCCCCTCAAGCCTATAGGGTCGCAGGGGAGTTATCGCCAGACGGAAACTAGACTAGTGTGGCCAACATGAGGGCTTTAATGGTGTGTTTCCGGTTTTCGGCTTGGTCCCAAACCCGGCTTTGTGGCCCTTCGATCACCTCTGACGTCACTTCTTCCCCTTTGACAGCCGGAAGGCAGTGCAAGAAGATAGCTTCGGGTTTACCCGTGGCTTTCATGACTTCGGCATTGACCTGGAAGGGTTGAAGAATTTGCCGTCTTAAATGCAGTAAGGTTTCTTCGCCCATGGAGGCCCAAACATCCGTGTACACGGCGTCGGCACCTTGAACAGCGGCTTTTAAGTCGCTAGTAATGACGAGTTCTGTACCTTCCTGAGAGGCAATTTGGCGGCAAAACTCCACATCGTCTTCGGCAGGGTACAGGACTTCGGGGGCCGCAATCACAAACTTCATTCCCATCCGGGCTGCCCCTACCATAAGAGTGTGACTCATGTTGTTGCGCCCATCCCCACAGTAAACCAGGGTCTTTCCTTGAAGTGACCCGCCCCAGGCTTCTTCTAAGGTCATCAGGTCGGCTAAAACCTGAGTGGGATGAGCCATGTCGGTGAGGCCGTTATAAACAGGAACACCACTAAAAGACGCCAGGGTTTCGACAGTAGTTTGTTGAAAACCACGAAACATGATGGCGTCAAACATCCGCCCGAGGACGCGAGCGGTGTCCTCAATCGATTCCTTGTGACCTAGCTGAATGTCGTCTTTCGACAAAAAGACGGGGTGTCCGCCTTCTTCGGCAAAGGCCGTTTCGAACGCGGCGCGGGTCCGGGTCGAAGGCTTTTCAAAAATCATCGCCAAGGTTTTTCCTTGAAACCGTTGAGTCACTAGACCTTCCTTTTTTTGACGTTTGACCTCGTGGGCCAAATCGAGTAAATACCGAATTTCAGCGGTCGAAAGATCCGCCATCATCAGACAGGAGCGGCCTTTAAGAGGAGAGGGTTTCATGGAGACCTCCTAGGTTTCAAGTTCAACGAAAAGAATATGTATCTTTATGCAATGGATTTTGATTTTTATGCAAGGGGAATGTGATAAAATCCTCGTATGAAGCAAAAATTTCCTCCTCAAGCCGCTTGGATTCCCCTTGTTGCGGTGATTTTGTCGCTGTCTTGTGCTGGAACACCTCCAGACCCATCGGCTCAGTTGCGCGGAGACTTGCTCATGCAAGCTCAACCGGCTGTTTTGGGTCCTTTCGCCCCTCCCACCGTGGGACCGGCGGTACTTTCCTATCAAAAGCAATGGAAAAGTCGTTTAAAAGACCTTTCGTACACACAGACGGTATTGGCCCTTCCGTCGGATGGGCAATTTTTAGGGATGAACGTTTTTCAAGTTCAGGGTAAGCCTCGGGGAACTCTTTTTCAGCTGCACGGCTACCTTGCGAATTCGTTAACCTTTGCCGGCATTGACGGAGTTTTTCTGAAACAAGACTGGAATGTGACGGCTCTGGACCTCCCGGGTCACGGCATGTCGCAAGGACCTCGTGCGGATGTGGATGTTTGGAGCCGTTATGGGGACGCCGTTCGGGATTGGTTGGCTTGGGCGGCCAAATACCCCCAAGTGTTTCCCCGTCCCTGGGTGATTGTCGCCCATTCTTTAGGCGGTTCTGCGGTGATCGATTACTATCACCGGCGCCCCGACCTGATTGCGGACAGGACCATTTTGGCCGCTCCGTTGATTCACCCAACCTGGTATACCTGGGAAGGCATCGGTTTTTTTCTGATCGGCTGGTTTGTTCCTAGCCTCCCCCCCGTGGTGGCTCCTGAAGATTACCTCAGTATCAACACCTTTCCCACCCATTGGTTTTCGGCCTTGCAAGCCTGGAATGACCGAAGGGAGCATTGGCGTCCTTGGAAAGTTCCCCAGGGCTCCGTGTATCAAGGGACCAACGACAGTGTGGTCGAAGGGTCTTACAACGTGCCTTGGGTCGAAAAAGAATTTCCAGGGTTTGAGTCGTACTGGTTAAAAGGGGCCACTCATGAGTTTTTAACCCAACCCGATCAAGAAAAGCAGGCCTGGCAGCTGATTTTAAAAGATTTGGCTCGGCACGGCTTGCCCGTGACGGTTTCCCCATGAAAAGAGGCTTTCTGGTCTGGTTTTTTACCCTCAGCGTGGGCTTTCAAAGTTGGCTGGGGGCAGACTCAGAGGCCAAGTCGGTGCCCTCCAGCCGTCCCTGGCCAGGGCTTACGGTACTTGATGTTGCTTTGTGCGACCGCTTGGTTTGGGATTCCGGTTGGGTAGAAGTTCGCGGCCCAGGAGCAGGGGTTACCCTCTGGGTTCATGATGTTCGCGGTTACCGCTTGCCTAATGGCTATTATGGATTAAAAATCAATGGACGACCTGTAGACCTAGCCCAGTGTTGGATCGAATACGGTCAGCATCTGGTCAATTTACAGATCCTTTTCACCCTGGGGAGTGCCGAGGTGGACCCCCAACTGACCTTTCAAGACCCCCCCTATCGGGAACCTTAAGGAGGCTTTGTGTCGTATTGGCGAGTGTTCGGTGGGAGTTTAATTTTCAGTGGGATCGCTTTAGCCGGAGCTTTTTCCCTCGGCTTTTTTACCGGCGGAAGTTGGGCTGCTGGTTGGGAGGCTTTGGTTACTGCCCTGATTTTGGGAGTTTTGGAAACCTCACTCTCCTTTGATAATGCGGTCGTGAATGCTCGGATTTTACGAAACATGAGCCTGTTTTGGCGAAAAATCTTTTTAACGGTGGGGATTTTGATCGCGGTCTTTGGCATGAGGCTGGTTTTTCCCCTCGTCATTGTGGGAGCTGTTAGTGCCCGGCCCCTGGGAGACGTCCTGACCTTGGCGTGGCAGGCTCCCCAACAATTTCAAGCCTTATTAGTGCAACAACATGTGCTCATCGACGGTTTTGGGGGGGCTTTTCTGTTATTGGTGTTTACTCGGTTCTTCTTTGACCAGGAAAAAACCTTGCATTGGCTCGGGCCCCTCGAAAAACTCTTTGGTTTTGCCGGGCGCCTAGAAGGCGTGACGGTGGCCCTAACGCTTGTGGCCATCCTGGTAACCCTCGGTCAAGTTGAAGAAGCTCACAAACTGGGCTTTGTCGTTCGGCACTCATGGGGG
>JAJXWL010000088.1 GCA_021781625.1 bacterium | reverse complement strand
CAATCAGCTTCCCCTGGCTGGCTGTCCGTACCGAAACCTCGCGGTAAGCACTCAAAGGACCTTTCAGAACACTCATGCTCCCCCTCCTGGAACCCTAGGTCTACGTTACAGTTTCGACAGGTTTTTGACGGGCCTTAAACAAATTGTCAAAAACCCGCTTAATTCAGAGAATGTTCCCGTAACTTTGAAACAGAAACAAAGCTATAACCGGCTTGTTTCAAGGCATTTAACAGCAGGTCCAAACGGCGAAAAAAGCTGTCCCCCGTTTTACTATCTCTTTCCCCAAGGGTCAATGGTACGATAGCCCCGGGACGAACACTTTTTAACAGCGTATCGATCCACACCGAAGACTCCAGGCGCCCCCCTACCGGAGCAGGGAGCTTTAAGTCGGTACCCACCGTCACGTATCCGGCCTTGGCAGCCGCCTGGACCACCCCAGGGGAGTAACCGGAGGGCCACCAAAGCGGCGAAAGCTCCGTACCAGTTTTTCGGTGCCAATCATCTTCTTGCCGGGCTAGGCCCTTAGGAATAAAAGCCCCACTCGCGTCGGTCGAAGAAAACTGAAACGGAATATAAAACCCATTGGCGGTTTCTGCTCCGGAGGCCGCAATTTCTCGGCAAGCCTCAGGGTGTCGGCGTAAAAAATCTCCGTTCACAAAAAACGTTGCCCCAGCCTTCCACGAGCGCAAAGCCGACAAAACCTCTCCTAGCCCTTGATCTGAGTCTTGAGCCAAAAACACTAAGGCGATTTCTCGTTTTTCATCCCGAGCACCGTGAGTAAACACCCCGTCGGGCGACTCTGTTTCCGGCTGATTTTTCAAGGCAGGGGGTTCAGGCAAGGGGGGCGGTAGCAAGGGAACCGTAACCGACCGGTCTAACAACCTCACCATAATTCGGTTGTGAACTTCAGAATTGAGACTTTGTAAAAACACTCTCACCTGAGCATTGTCCGTCTGTCGGGCGGGCAGAGTGCTCCCTGAAATGGGCTGCCAGACCCCTTGAGTCCAAGCCCATAGCCCCTCACCCTCCTTGGCAATGGGGACTCCTTTTTGATCAAACGCGATGCCCTGAGCCGCACCCAGCACCAAAGGGGTCTTGAGTCCCGAAACCAACGACAGCTTCTGCACACCCGAGACCGAGCATAAAAGCACATCCTGGCCCTGCCAAAAGGCCGCCCGCGTTCCTTGCTGAGCAAAAAAATTCTGTTGAGAAAAATCTGTGGCCTTTCTGAGTGAAAGACCATCGCTGGTTGTCAAGAGAACCTGTTTGTCGTTTGATGAGGCGGCTATATCGAGAAAATCTCCACCCTGGGCCTGAAGCCTGGCCCCCTTTTGAGTCAGTTGAAAGACTGCCGAAAGAGGAGTCCTAAGGTTATTCACCAGCACCTGCGCCCCTTGCTCGGACCAAAGGACTCGCTTCACTCGGCTTCCCCCGGGCAAAGGAACGTAGGCGCCCCCCTTCCAAGTGGGGGCTCCGTCGTGAAAGTAGCCTGTGGATTTCAACAACAGCGTACGACCCTCCACCAATAGCAGAACGAAGCGAAGGTCAGGAGACAGCCAAAACCTGTCAGTGGCGGGGTCAAAGGCCAGAGGAAACGCTGTAACCAGGCCCCAGGTTTGGTACTTGGCCCCGAAGAGGCTAAGGGCATAAAAATCCTGAGGAAGTAATCGCCACAGCGAGTTGTCACGGACATACACGAGATCACCATCGGGACCCCAGCGCACACTTGAAAGGAGTCCAGCGCCCAAACAGCGCAGGGCTTCGGGGGGAACTCGATCTTGAGCATGCTGTTCCATCGAATAGTAGTAAAGGCGGTCAGCTTTCACATAGACAAAAAACTCTCCGTTGGGTGACCACAGGGCAGGAGCCTCGTTCGTCGATAAGGTAATTCCTTGGGTAATGCGCTCCAGAATTCCCGTTTTGATATTCCAAAGGGCTAAGTCACCCTCAACCGGGGATTTTTGAATTTGCACCAAAGCCCAAACGCCGTCGGGAGAATAGGCCGAAGGAAGGGGCTTACCCCAACGCAACAAGGATTTTCCTGCAAAGCTGTCCGGTGAAACCGTAATGACCTTCCCCTGAGGAAGTAAACGAAAGGTACCGAAAGCGTTTGACCATTGCAAAACCTTGGCTTTTGCCAACCATTGGGCGGTATCCACAGGAAAAGTTAAAGTCGTCAACTGACCTGAGCCTAAGTCGGCTTCAAACCACCCAGTATCCGTACCTTGAGCCGAGCTAGCCCGCACTGAAAAAACAAGATGCTTTCCCTGATCAACCGACAGACCCGAAAAACTCACTTGAGCGGACAAGGTACCTGTCAAACTGCTCAAAAGGAGTAGACACCCCCAATTTTTCATGGACACTTCCTTAACGGTTTCTTACCAATTCCCACGCATCCAACGCGTCTTCTAAAGCGGCAAGACGGCATAACAAAGCATTTAACCGGTTGATCTGCCGTTGAACTTCGCGATCGTTTAAGCCTTTTAAAGACTCGTCGAGGACTTGCGAGAACTCGGGAACCTCGTGAAGACGGGCCCCACAACTGGGACAATACAAATAACTGCGGTTGACCACAGTCGAGCAACGGGGGCAAAACTCAACTTCCATCTCTTTATTGTAAAAGCGCCCCCGCTCCCGCGCAAGACAAAAGCTTTACTGCGGGGCAAAGTACCCCAATTGGCCACGCCCCGTTTCTTTGTTGAAACGAGATACCTCTACCCTGACCGGAATCAGCTGAGTTCCATCTTGGGTGGGGGTAATTGCAGTGTAACTTAGGGCATACATGCCACTAACCCGATTGTTCTGATCGTCGAGAAACATCCGAAGGTCTTGGTGGGAGGAGTAAACTCTTCCCCCAGTGGCTTTAACCAAATATTGAATTTCGGGGGGCAAAGGATTGTCGGCCACGGTAACTACACTAAAGACGATGGCATTGTTTTTGAGGTAGTCGGCCACTTCTGGTAAGGCATAACGGGCAAAGGCCCGAGGCGGAAGGTTACCCGAAGTCAGATAAACCACTGTTCTTTTGCGCAAAGAGGGAATCATCGAAGAAGCGGCCAGGCGAATGGCAACATCCAGTTCGCCCCGCGAAGTCAGAGTCGAGGGGTCGGTCGCTGCCGCTTCATTATCGGTAGCCGAAGAAAGCCGATGATTTTGGGGTACCGGGTGTCTTGCGGCGGCAAATAACCCTATGCCGCCTTTATCGGCCCAAGCCCGACTAAAAAAGCCCACGGTATGACGAACCGCGTCGTCAGCGTCAGCCATGCTGGGATCTCGGTCGACAAGCAGGGCAACATCCGCGTCCCGAGACCGAAACCCCTGAAAGGTAAGCTGAGTGTTGACCACCCGCGTCCCGCTTTCTGAAAGAATCAGGTTGGAGGCATCCAAACCGGTTACAGGGCGTCCCCAACGGTCCTCAACATCAAACCAAACCGAGATCTTGGGGTAAGCGGAGCGATCGACACGAAGAACTCTCACCCATAACCCCGAATAAATCGTGTGCCCCTCGGTGAGAATGCGTATCTTGCTTGCGTCAAAATCTGCCAGTAACAAGTCTTGATTGGCGTCGATGACCGCATCGGTTACCTTTAGGCCCTGATTCCATTCGGGGTCAAAGGGTGTTACGGTATTTTGGACAGGATCAAGAATCCAAACTTTCGGACCGTCAGAAACTAAAAGCCTGCCATCTGGCATAAGTGATAAGCCCTCAGGGCCTTGAAAACGGTCCTTGCCGTAGGTTTCCAGCCAGTTACCACTGGTATCAAAGGCGTAAACGGCTCGCTTGTTTTTGTCCGCCACATAGATCGTGTCAGGGGTTGCCGCCAACCCCGTGGGCTCCGAAAGACCATCGAACCCTACCGTTGGTCCACCAAACGAAAACAGGAATTTCCCCTCAGGATCAAACTTGGAAACCCGGGCATTGCCCCAGTCCGAGACATAGATGGCCTGGCCATCTGTGGCTAGGAACTGTGGTCCCAAGAATTGACCGTTCCCCCGGCCTGTGCCGCCAAAAGTTTTGATGGTCAAGCCATTGTGATCAAGAATCGCGACGTTGTCGGTGGTAAATTGGCTGACATAATAATGGTCTCGGAAGGGCAAAACATCAAAAGGCGCGCGTAAACGCCCTACTGCCCCGACGAAGCGTTGTTCTAAGTCGCCGTTGGCGTTAAACCTCATCACGTCTTCACTGCCAAAGGCCGCAACCAGGAATCCTCCATCGGGCAAGGGGCGAACCGCCGTGGGCCGTAGGAACAGAGCCCTTCCGGTACCGTCCTTGGTCTTGCCATTTAGCTCATACAGCGGTAGGTAGCGGTCAGGCCGCTTTGTCTGAGCATCCAAAGACCGGCGGGCCTCTACCACATCGACCACATGGGACAAGTATTCATGCGTCCCACCGCTATTCAAAACATGGTGCCATTCAACGAGGGCTTGAGAAACTAAACCGGTCGCATAGAGAGTGTTACCCAGCCATTCGCGGATGTCGGCACGTTCCGGTTTGTAACCCAGAGCCTTCTGAAACGAAACCAGGGCACGGTTATATTGGCCATTATTATAAAGGTCAACACCATCTCGAAACGCAGAATCCGCTCGAACCATATTGTAGTCTAGCGGCTGGTCCTGAGCGGCAACACCCGCGGTCAACACCAAAAATAACCCAAGGCCAAAAAAAATCTGTTTCATGAACGTCTCTTTGGGGCACTTAGTTCGCCTAAGGCTTGAAGCGCCGCCTGATAATGTTGGTGAAAGTCCGGGTTGTCCGGCTGAGCCCGCATCGCTTTTTCTAGGTAAAATTTAGCCACCTTGTCTTGCCCCATACGGTGGTAAACCCAGCCCAGCGAATCGAGGTAGGTAGGGTTTTCGGGTTTTAAGGCTAAAGCCTTTCGGCACAACTGAAGGGCCCTCTCCAAAAACACTCCTTCTTCGGCCAAAATGTAGCCCAAGGAATTCATGGCGTTAGCGTTTCCGGGGTCTAGCGTCACCGCACGGTTAAGCCAAGCGACGCCCTCTTTTCCCCGTCCAGTCGCCCACAGCACATAGCCATAGTTAGAAAAAACCTGAACGGACTCTACCCCTTCGTCAATCATACCCCTCAGTTCTTTTTCGGCAGCGGGGTACCTTTTTTCAGTCGTGAGTAAAAAGGCCCGAATCATCCGGGCCTGTAAAATCTTCAAGAAGTTGCTCTCTTGAACGATCACTAAGTCTAACGACCTCAAGGCTTCGTCAGCTTTGCCTAATTGCGAATAGCACAGGGCTTGGTAGTACGCCGCCTCAGGAACTTCAAGAGGATCAATGTCCTCAAGAAAATACAGCGCCTGTTCAAAGTGACCTTCTTCAAAAAGCCGCAGACCTTCTTCCCAAGGATCGTTCACGAGGTTCTCCTCTCGGAGCGTTCCTGAAGAGCCACGGGATGGCTTGCCACCACCGTACAAGACACTCTGCCCCGCCTCACAGCCGCCCAATCCGAGCCCTCGGCGATCGCGTCGTCCAAAATCAACCCCTTGACCCAACACCATACCTCGCCGCCCGGGGCTTCAAACTCCACAACCTGATCGTAGTAGCGACGCTCACTGGGAACGGCCCATTCGGCTTCGAGAGGTAAAAGGGGTCGTGACGGAAAATTGACGTTTAAAAATGTTCCCGGCGTCCAATCGGCAACCCAGTCTTCAAGATTCTGCCGAACAAACTCCGCACCATGAGAAAAATCCCACGGGGCCGACTGTACGTCCAGCGAAAGGGCCACACCAGGCACCCCTAAAAGTGATGCTTGGCGGGCCGCTGCCGCCGTTCCCGAGTAAATTAAGTCCGTTCCCAGATTAGGGCCATGGTTGATCCCTGAAACTACGGCGTCAAAGGTGGGCACCAAGGAGCCACGAAAGGCTAAAAAAACACAGTCCGCTGGTGAACCTGAGCAGGCAAAACGGCGATTACCCCGGCGAGAGAGCTTAACAGGCCCCCTCATCTGGATCGCGTGACTCTGTCCGGAGCGCTCACCGTCAGGTGCCACCACCCAGATTTCATGATCCGCTAAAGCGTTTTCGAGAGCTGTCAAGCCCTGACTGTCTATTCCATCGTCATTGGTCAGAAGAATCCGCATCCGGTCCCCTCCCTGAGGCATTTTACCGTCTCAAAGAAGACCTTTCAACTGGAGCGGGGCTGGTCGAGCCGGGCACCTGAAGAGGGCCGAAAGCTGGTAAGTTCAGCTTTAAACCCAAAAATTCGCTCATATTCCTCGGCTAAGGTACGAAATTTGACCCAAGCCGAGGGTTTTCCCAGGGCTAAAACGCTAGAGCCGGTTTCTTCACCCGTTAATCGGGCCCCCACCAAGCCCTCTGCGTCTTGCAAGCGTTTGACCAGCCAATCAATTTCGGGACAGGAAACCTCAAACAAATCCCGCAGGCTTTCATGCGAACGGTGCATAAGACGTCCCACACTCACCATATCGTGGGTTTTTAAAAATTCGACAGCTTCTTGAAGCCGTACCAGCTCATCGATAATATGCAAACTTCGCCGTCGGGCGGCCTCGGGAAGCGTTCCCACCCCATCCCTAAGGTCCGATTTTGAATAATCTCTAAGAGACTTACCGTTTCTTCCGTCGTTAAGAAGCTTGAGGCAGAGCTCGCAGGCCTCTCGGGCGGCCTTGACTGACTCGCTGGAGCTAGGGGGAACTCGGGAATTGATGACCGCCAGCTCCCAACCGGTGTCAGGGAAGGGCAAGTTGACGCCCTCACCCCGGCGAGAATCGTACCAGAACAGGTGATTTTCAACAGCGTTGACAAGGGTCTTTCCGGTGCTATGGCCCACGGGAACGCCCAAAAATTGATTTTCGGCCTGGTAAGCCAAGGTGGTTAAGACCTCGGTAGAGAGACCGGCTTGAAAAAACTCGTTAAAGGCCAAAGCTGAGGCCAAGCACAGCGCCTGTGAGGAACCTAGACCAATCGACTGGGGCACGTCGCCACAAACCACCATATCCAAACCGGTTAAAGCAACCCCCAGAGCCGCAAAACCCGCCAAAACCCCCTTAGGGAGATTGGCCCAACGGTCTTCTTTTCGGTACTTCATACTGGTGGCGACCGCTTTCTTTCGTTCGTTGTACTCCCGAGAAAAAAACTTGACCACATGGTCGGGCCGGGGACTAACGCTCACCCAAACCCGAAAGCTGGTGGCGGCGCTCAGAGTAATTCCTTGGGCGAATTCCGTATAATCGCCGAAAATTCCCACTTTTCCTGGGGCTGAGGCCACCACAGTGGGCAGAGAACCATACTCCTGAACATGGAGATCGCGGCAACTGAGGAGTTTAGGATCCAACCATTTTTCCTTTTTCCTAGTTTACGTCGAAAACGTGGTATCTTCAATGACTTTTTGCTATAATGCGGAATATGTCTCCTTCATGGATCTGGGCCGT
>JAJXWL010000087.1 GCA_021781625.1 bacterium | reverse complement strand
CTACTGATCCATTCGCCGTTCGTCTTGAAACCGCCCGCGAGGGAGTTTATCACGAGCATCAGCTTGCGGACCTTGCTGAGCCTCTCAAGCAAGCCTACCTTTTGCGGTCCCGCGAAGAAAACCACCATTTGGTTCGTATCAGTGAGGCGGTGCGGAACTACGTTGAGTTTGACCAGGCCGATTTTGAAACAGGCCGCCTATTTTTTTTCAAGACCGCCGATGTGATCATCTTGAATCAACCGCTAGAGGGGCTTAGTCTCGAACGACAGCGTCAAATCTTAGAAAATATCGTCGATGATCTGGTTCCCAAAGGCGCGCTGGTTCTTAGAGCAGAAGTTGACCGAAGTGCCCTGCCCGAAACTTTACGGCGCACGGGAGATCACGTTTTCCGTCGGGATTAAGAGTTAACCATGCCTGATGACCGTCCTCTCATTGTCCAAAGTGACCACAGTTTACTCCTCGAAGTGCATCATCCGGCTTTTGAAGCTGCGCGCGACGAGATTTCTCCTTTTGCGGAGCTCGAAAAATCTCCCGAACATATTCACAGCTACCGGATGACCCCGCTTTCGTTATGGAACGCCGCCGCAGCTGGGCTGAGCCTAGAGACCGTTCTTGACACCCTGACACGGCGCTCTCGGTACCCCATCCCCGAGAATGTGCGGTTCTATATTAGTGAAACTCTCGGACGCTGGGGAAAAATCCGATTAGTTCCAACCCCGCGCGACGATGTTTTCGCTCTAGAAGTAGAATCCTCAGTTTTGAGGCAAGAAATCCTGGCACATCGTACCCTGGGAGCCCTCTTAGGAGTTCACGACGGCAAGCTTGTCGTCAGCCTCACCAGCCGAGGAACCTTTAAGCAAGAGATGATTCGGTTGGGCTATCCGGTACAAGATTTAGTGCCCCTTCGGCCCGGAGCACCCCTGGAGGTCAAACTCAAACCCCAAACCGAAGACGGCCGAGAGTTTTCTTTACGCGATTATCAAAAAGACGCGGTCGCCGCTTTATTGGGCGATGGGCGACCGGGGTTGGGCTACGGGACTATTGTCTTACCCTGTGGCTCGGGCAAAACCGTTGTGGGGCTCGAAGCGATGGCTCAGCTTAAGACGCGTACCCTTGTTTTGACCACCAACGTCGCGGCGGTCCATCAGTGGCGTGACGAGTTATTGGAAAAAACTACCCTAAGGCCCGAACAAATCGGCGAATACACCGGCGATCGAAAGGTTGTTTCCGATGTTACCGTGGCGACGTATCAGGTTTTGATTTGGCGTGAAAATAAGCAGGCCGAGTATCCGCACTTTGCCATTTTTCGGGAACATGCCTGGGGTCTGATTATCTACGACGAGGTACACCTTCTTCCCGCCCCTGTCTTTCGGGTGACCGCCGAGCTGCAAGCCGTTCGACGGCTGGGTCTAACAGCCACCCTAGTTCGCGAAGACGGCGCCGAGGCCGATGTTTTTTCGCTGGTGGGCCCCAAACGCTTTGACGTACCCTGGAAGGTTCTTGAAGCCCGAGGCTGGATAGCCAAGGCCTTTTGCACCGAAATACGGGTTGAGCTTCCTGTTCATCGGCAGATTCCCTACGCCGTGGCATCATCACGCGAAAAATTCCGCCTGGCCAGCGAGAACCCCCTCAAGCTTGAAATTGTCCGTGAGCTGATTGCCAACCACCGCGAAGACGCTATTCTGGTGATCGGGCAATACCTCGACCAACTGAAAGAGTTGGCGCGTTCGCTCAACGCCCCCCTGATCACCGGAAGTATCCCTAACGCCAAACGAGAACAGCTGTACCAAGACTTTCGCGACGGACGAATTCGGGTTTTGGTGGTGTCCAAGGTGGCCAATTTCGCGATTAACCTTCCGGATGCCTCAATGGCGATCCAGGTTTCGGGAAGTTTTGGCTCGCGTCAAGAAGAAGCTCAGCGACTCGGTCGAATTTTACGCCCCAAACAGCGTAATGCGTGGTTTTACACCATCATCAGCCGTTCTACCGTCGAAGAAGATTTTTCTGCTCACCGGCAAAAGTTTCTGACGGAACAAGGCTACAAATACACCATCGATCTGTGGAACGAAAAAGAATTAGTGGTGGGAACGGTCTAGGTCTATCCCAGCACGTTTGAGTCCATGCTTCCAGAGGTTAAGAAAGATGGTGACCAAGGCGACCACAATCCCAATCCCGACAAGCTCAAGAATTCCTCCTGCCAGGCTACGGTTCTTTGCCAGGCCGTGAAAGAGCGGTAAACCAAAGAGTGTGCGCAAGCCGACCACGGCCCCTAAGCCCGCACCGACGGCAAGGGGAACACTAGTAAGCAGTTCCAAGAAAATCCAGAAGAGTTTTGGTAGAGGTTTTTTGACCTTTTTCATTATGCTGAGTTTATGCCCAAGCGCCCGAGCAAGAAAAGCCCCCTCTGACCTTCGTGCCTCTTTTAATTTGCTGTCGTTGAGCTTAAGATGAGAGTTTATATGAACCGAGACAGTGCCGTTTGGGAAAGTTGGAAGCGTGCCCTCGTGACCCTGCCAGACACCACGTTTTTCGCCTGGATGCGTCACTATTTAGGGCCCTTACAAACCCCTTTCAACAAGCAGAACCTGATCCAAGACCTCATCCAACGGGTTTCGTCGCCCGAAGCGGCTCGCGTCAGGCGTTTTTTACTCACCGAAAGCGACTTAGACATTCTGGCCGCGCTAAAGCATCTCGGACCGACCTCGGCACCCGACCTTGCTAACTGGCTAGACTTGTCGGAAGCGGTTCTTCGTTTGCGCCTTTTGAACCTGGAGGAACGGTTATGGCTCTTTCATCAGACCACCCCTCAGGTTTTGTATCAGGTATCGCCCTTCACTCTCGAGAGCGAGGTGCAAGACCTTTTAACTGAGGCCCGGTTTTATGCGGGCTTGCCAGCACAACCTCCGGCTGAGGTCATCCCGTTAGCGACCGAAGCTCACTTTTTAGCCCTCTATGCGGCCTTGGATGAGTTTCCCCAAGAATTGACCCAGGGGCAAACCTGGAAAAAAAAGCCCCGCGCGGAACTTTTGGCCAAATTTGAAGGATTAACCCAAGAAGAAGGTGTGGATAAGCTTATACGAGCCTGCGAAAACCTTGGGCTGGTGACCTGGGAAGGCTCGGTTTTACGGTTGGTAGACAGCTATTGGGAGGACTTGGGCCGCTTAACGGCTACCGATCGAACCGCCTTGCTTGCAACCGCCTTTGGTCCTTGGAAGGGGCCGTTTCTTAACGACTCTGCCCGGGGTTTTTGGGAATTTGCCAGCAAACTTCGGCCCTCAACAGCCTATTCTTGGCGAACGCTTCGTCGCTTTTCGGGCCAGATTTTCGCGTGGCGTACCCCAGAAGACCGCGAAGCGTTATTAAAAGCTTGGACGACCATCGGGCTGTTCCTTCCCGGTCCCGAAAAGGACACGTGGGTGTTCCGAACACCCCAGGTTACCCCAGGCCTCACCATTCTCGAAGCCAACTTTGAGTGGCGACTCGCTCCCGGCAGTGCCTGGTCGGAAGCTTGGTGTGCTGTTCGCGCCTCTCGGCTACTAAGAGGCGACAGACTGAGTCATTTTGAACTCACAAAAACCCGGGTTCAACACGCCAGTGCCAGAGGGCTCACAGCCAGTACGTTGCAGAAGGCCCTCAGTGCGCTCATTGGACACGCCCTGCCGCAAAACATTTCTGTTACCCTTCAGGAATGGGAGGCGCAAACCCGGCAGGTGCAACTGTGGTCGGGTTTAGTTTTACGAGTCGACCCAGCCAAGGCCCCCCTCCTTCAACACTCCGAACAGTTCCCTCAAGCCGTCTTAGAAACGCTAGCTCCCGGAGTTTTTCTGATCGACCCCGAAGGCCTTGACCAGGTCAGCCGCGACCTGCAACAACTCGGTTTGCCTCCGCTACCACCCGCTCAGACCGCTAAACGACCGCAAGATGGCAGTCCTTGGAGCTTTTCACGGTGGTCGGCCCCATTACCCGTGACGGGCGAAGCACCACCGCCTACTTGGGTACCGCCCGTCGACACGCTTCCCGCCCAAGAGCTGACCGAGCGTTGGCAAAAACAAATCGAAGCCTCAGCCCTGCACGAAGAAGAAAAAGAGGAGCTGTTAGGGCGGTTAAGGCGCCGCCTTATGATCGAGGAACGGCAGCTGGCCTATCCTGTCACGCATAGAGAAAAGCTCGAAGCCCGGGGGCTGGATTTTTTAGGCAAGTTGCGGCTGTTGGAGCAAGTCCTAGCCAATCCCTTTGATCTGGTAGAGCTAGAAACCCGCCAGGTCGAACCGGCGGGGGCGCTGACCCTCCGCCCCCTCAAGTTAGACCGTCAAGCCAACGAGGTACTTCTCAAGGCGCAAGACCCCGATAGCGGCAAAGTATACCTGTTGCCGATCAGCCGACTGACCCGTGTAAGACGGCTTAGGGGCAGTCTGAGTTGAAAGAGTCCTGGACGTATCGCCGCTTGGCCTACCCCGGTTGGAAAAAACGCGTGGGGCCGCTTAAAGAAGCCAGCTACTTTCCGAGTCTTAAAGTTTCGGGGTCAGCGACACAGGTATCGGGGTCAACGCTACAAACTTCGGCCTTCACGACCTCGGCTGTTGAACTTTTTCGCAAAACCGACACCCGGGCGGTCATCCTGTCGCGTGCAGGGCAAAGCTCACGCCTTTGGGAAGCTCAACCCGGCGAGGTTAATACACCGTTTCGCCTGTTTTCGGTGACAAAATCGTTGTTTACGCTCCTGTGGGCGGCACTCCGTCTTGATAACTCCCTCCCTGAGGGGGTTACTCTGGAGGCTCTTGGCTTGCCGTTTCGCCACCCTGTTCCCCCTGATCTGACCGTCGAACACCTCTGGCGAATGGCCAACGGTATCCGTTTTCACGAATCCTTTCGCTGGGGCTCGGAACAGGTTCGTACCTTTTTGCATCCCCATTCCCGCCGAACCATTCTTGATGCCCGCTTTGAACACCCCGTTGGCGAGCGTTTTCACTACAACGACTACCATACCCTCTTACTAGGGTTAATCTTAGAGCAAGCTTTAGGGGGCTCGTGGGGTTCAGAGGAACCGGTGTTGGTCAAAGCCTGGCGAGAAAAGTTGTGGGCCCCCTGGGGGGTCAGCGACGCGTGTTGGT
Organism: bacterium; assembly: GCA_021781625.1. The sequence goes on along the minus strand of JAJXWL010000087.1, from coordinate 2,293 downwards.
GGATCTTAGACTCAAAACGCTGGAGGTTCCCGAAAACAGAGTCGGGACTAGTGATGTCCGCCCGAAGCCTTGAGGCCTTGGGGAGGCTAATTCTGGCGCAGGGCCTACACGAAGGGCGTCCTCTGTGGGATCACCCCTGGTTAGTTCAAGGTTGGGAGCGTGAAAAAGCCTGGCATCGACCGCAGGACTTTGCCCGCGTCCCGGGGGCCTGGGGTGCCTGGCTCCGTCAGGGAAACGCTTGGTATGGACGCCATTGGTGGGGTTTGGAACGTCGGGGCGAGGAGGCTGTTTTTGCCTTAGGCATTCACGGCCAAGTGCTTTTGCTGCGTCCAGCGATTTCGGGTGTCGCCGTGCGCTTAGGCAACCGGTGGGGGGGGCAACACCTTTGGCCTGAAGAGCTGTTTGATCTGCTCGACGAGCAAGCTTTGGTCGAGTAGACTAACCCGATGATCCGCTTTCCTGTTCTCGGTGTTCGAGCCGTAGCCCTCGTAGCCAACCTATTTGTTCTCATTACGGCTCCCCTTTACAGTGACCTTGCCCCGGCCGTGTGGCGGCCCTGGATTGGTTGGGAAGTTTTGGCGCTTACCCTTGTTCTGGCAGGCTCGTTGTTTCGTCTCAGGGAAGAGTTTCTTGACCTGGCCGCTTGGCCGGAGGGACGTTCCCGGTTTTGGACGGTTCGTAGTTTAGACCTTTTAACGGCAATTCCTTGGGAACTGCCCTTCGTTCTGGGGCTCATGAACCCGGCCCACACCCTCTACTTAGCCGTCTTTTTGCGGTACTTTCGGTTGTTCTTTGTTTTGGGTTACCTTCAGGACCTTACCTCCGCTTTTGAACTCCCCCCGGCTGTCCAACGTATCCTTAACATCTTGGTCATCTTCGCCTTCTCGGCGCACTACATCGCCAACGCTTGGATTCTCGTTACGGGCAACCCCGACCACTATGACGATGTCAGCCTGTACCTTAGGGCGCTCTACTGGACAGTTACGACAATGACAACGATCGGTTACGGCGATATTACCCCCCATGGGAATTCACAAATTCTTTTTGTAGTTTTTATCGAGGTGTTTGGGGCGGGAATGTACGGGTACGTCATCGGCGTTGTAGCCAGCCTGATTTCGAACTTTGATATCGCCAAGAACACCTTTCAACACAAAATTGATCAGGTCGAAGCGTTTCTCCGTTACCGCAAGGTTCCTAGGCACCTGCAACGACGGGTGCGAGAATACTTTGATTACCTCTGGAAATTTCGCCGTGGCCACGAAGAAGCGCAAATCGCGGACACCCTCCCCGCTCAACTGTGGTCAGATATCGGGCTTCACTTAAACCGCGACCTTTTGGAACGGGTGCCCCTTTTTCAGCACGCGCCCGAAGCCGTTTTGCGTCAACTGATCTTACGCCTTCAACCGGTAATCCTTCAGCCGGGTGATATCGTTTTTGAAGAAGGCGAAATCGGCTTGGATATGTACTTTATAACCAAAGGCTGTGTCGAAGTCGTTTCGTTCGATCGAAAAAAAAGTTACGCCGTTCTGCAAGAAGGCCAATATTTTGGCGAAATCGCCCTGTTGCATTCCGTTCCCCGCACAGCAACCATTATTGCTCGCGATTGGTGTGAGCTGTACCGCATCGACAAGCCTACCTTTGACCGTGTCGTAGAGCGGTTCCCAGGCTTTGCCGACGAAATTCAGCGGAGTGCTCATCAACGACGCCAAAATGAAGCCCAACGATCACGCTAACTGGTAATCCACAAAGCCTTTGGTCCACCCCACCGGGCTTTGCTTTGACGAGCCTCGTACTCGGCCCAGGTCAGCTTTTCTAACTGTTGTTCAGGCAACCAGGCCTTGGGCTTTGACTCGTCTAAGCCTATTACCTCACGCGGTCCCCACCAAACCCTTGTGTCCGGCCAAACCTTCCATTGCTCGACGGTACCGGGGTTCCAATCGGCGAGCAGGATAAGCCGATCAGAAAGCACAAGAAAGGTCTCGGGCCCCTGCGTCGCTAAGGCCTCGACCAAGTCCGTTTGCTGGTCAGAGTGACAGAAGACCGGAGTCATTCCCAAATCGTACGCCAAACGTTCGATTTTTAAACGCTGAGACCCTGCTAAAAACCAATGCCAAGGACCTTTACCTTTGAGGTGAACTTTTAAAGCCTGGACGCAGGATGCCACCCAAGGGTTAGAGCCGGTATCCATCCACACGACGACGTTACTCATGTTAGCCCTCTTGAGGGAAGTATATCTCGCTCCTTCTGGATTTTTTTGACTTTTTATGCAATTCTTTGAGAATCTTTTGGCAAA
>JAJXWL010000086.1 GCA_021781625.1 bacterium | reverse complement strand
CAACTGATTTCACACTTAGGACCTGGAAATCTGTTCGCGAGCTTTGATGGGGTCGTCAAAGAACTTCGCCGTAGTCAACCGCTGGTCTTCTCGATTCACCCCGAGGACTGCACACAAGACCCTATCACTTAAAGCCGGGGAAAGTAGAAAAGACCGCCTTTCGGCGGTCCCTCGTGTGAACGTTCCCCTCCCAGTACTTTTTGGGGATACCGGGAGTGTAGTGTGTAAAGTCAGAACGCTCAAGCTCAAGTCTTTTGAACTTGAGGACGAGTTTTTACGATCACAAGCAGAAAGCAGGCGGTAAGGGTCATCAGGCCACCGATGGCTTCAAGCAACGTAAAGTGTTCTTGAAAAAGCAAAATTCCTGCGGCAACATTGAGGACGGGTACCATGGTGCCCATCAGACTTCCTGTGGAGACGTCAACCCAACGGTACGACCACGTCATCACAAGCTGTCCAATAGAGGCGGTTAACCCAACGCCCAGTAAGAGGAACGCTGGCCCCCAGCCCCAAGTGCCTGGCGCTAAGTTGGCTGGGATCAGAATAATCCAGAAGCCACCAATGCACTGCGCTAAAAAAATCGCCGCACTCGACTCCGTTTCGGTGAGCTTTTTAACAAACGTCACGGCAAGACCCGAGGTGATCGCACTGCCCCAGGCGGCAGCTAACATCCAGTCGAGTTTTCCCTGACCCAGAAGCGGAAGGTTAAGCAACACCAGACCAGCTATCGCCACCCCTGTTAAGACCCAGACCGAAGGTTTTGACCGCTCTTTTAACCAAAGTGCGCTGAACGCCAGGGCGAAAAAGGGGTAGGTGTATTGAATCAACGAGGTTTTTCCCAAGCCTAAGGTGTTGATCGGGAGGTAGTACAAGACCACACTGAGTCCACCCACGACCCCTCGCCAGAGAAGTCCGCGAAAGTTATGAAAACGGAGGTGGGTTTTGCCGATGAACGCTAAGCTGGCGACTAAGGCCGCCCCAACGGCAAAACGATAGAAAGCGGCCTCCATGGGGTTGGTTGCCGGGTCTAAGCGGATGAGAACAGCCATCAAACTAAAAAAGAGGTTGGACAACACCATTCCCGCGACACCAAGGCCAAAGGTTGGTTTAGAGAATTTCATAAGGACCAGCTTTCATATTGACCATCATAGCTAAGCGCTTCGATACTGGGAACTAGGTTGGAACCTGCGAGGTAAAAATGCGCTATGTTCTCATTGTCAACCCCGCTTCGGGGTCACGTTCACACCAAGAGGCTTTGCGGTTTGTTGAAAGGTATTTTCAAAAACACGGCCTGGAATTGAGCGTTCGAGTGACGTCTCGGCCCGGTGAAGCCACGGAAATGGCCCGCCTTGCCGCCCAAGAAGCTGATGTGGTGATCGGTGCTGGAGGCGATGGCACGATCAATGAGGTCATGGAGGGCTTGGCAGGAACTTCGGTGGCTTTAGGGGTTCTGCCCTGGGGCACAGGGAATGTGTTTGCGGCTGAGTTGGGTATACCGGCACATTTAAGAGGGCAATGCCGTGTGCTCAGGCGTAATCGACGTATGCTGATGGACGTGGGCCGCCTAGAGACGGGGGGGAGAATACGGTATTTCCTTTTAATGTTTTCGGCTGGTTTCGATGCGTATGCCCTTCGTCGTGCCGATAAAGACAACTTGAAACCTTTTCTAGGCCCTGTGGCCTACGCCGCCGCCGCTTTTCGGTCCGTGTGGCGGTACCATTTTCCCGAGATAACCGTCGAGTTCCCCGATGGGTCGCAAGAAAAAGGTGCTTTTGTCCTCATCTCGAATACCCGCTTGTATGGGCGTATCTTTTCGTTTGCCCCTGCGGCAGTTCCGACGGATGGTCAGCTGGATGTGACCATCCTCCGTGATCGTACCCGTTGGCGAACTCTGGGTTTTTTACTGAAAGCCTTATGGGGAGCTTGGACAGGGAGAGGACCTCAACTAGGCCGTGAAACCTTTCGTGATGCCGTTTACATAAAAACGACCTCGGTGAAGCTTCGCGGACCCAGCGGAATCTGGGCCCAATGGGACGGGGACGCCCGTTCAGGCCTGCCGGTCGACATTGATGTCGTCCCAGCGGCCCTCCCGGTCGTTGTGCCTCGTAGGTTACAGCGCCGTTAAAACGGCACCGTTTCCTTAGTGCAAGGTTAGCGGAGGTAGAATTCCACCCGACGGTTTTTCCAAGTTTGCGCCGTATCACTAAAGGGTACGATGGGGTTAGTGCCTCCCACACCGGTGGTTTCTAAGCGTTCCGGGGCAATCCCTTGGGCTGTGAGGGCTTTTTTGACCGCTTCAGCGCGGTCTTTCGATAAGGGAAGTAACACCAATCGCTGTTCAATGGCAGCCTTAGCAGGATATTGCCACCAGACCTCGTTCGCATGGCCCTCCAGCAAGAGCTTCACGTTGGGGTACTTTTTCAGGTCCGTCACCACTTGTTCTAAGATGGCACGGTTATGCTGGGCTTGGGTGTTGGGCAAGTCCGTGTAACTATCCGTATAGGGTTGAAAGTACACGGGCTCGGCAAGCTTACGTCGGTTTCCCTCGAGAAAGCCTAGCTGTTCAACCTTGAGAACCGAGCTTACTGTACCTCGGTTGCCATACTCGTCGACTAAAGTCAGCAAAAGCTTATAGGTGGAGGGGGCTTGGAGTTGGCCATGAGAATCGGCTTCACCGTTCCAATCGATATTCCCATCTCGATGTTCTTCACTGATGAAGTTTTTAAACACGGTTCCGTCTTGGGCCACAACCTGAAGCCGCCAAGTCATCACTTGGGCACCGCCATTTCGGGTATACACCTTAAAGTAGATATGATCTGAAGAGCTGGTGGGCACAAATGGGTCGGGAGTAATCGAAATGGAGCCACTGGGTGGGGTGATGTCGAGGGTAAACGGCACTGAGGTAGCGGTTTTCTGTTCTTTACCGTAATTTACTGTGAGTGTTGCCGTATAGCGGCCTTCGGGAGCGAGTTGGCCGGAGTCATTTTTACCATCCCAAGTGACCGTGGGGGGTAAGAGGTTTGCTGTCCCTTTCAGGGTTTTGACAGGGCCACTCGCGTTGTCAAAGGAAACTTGCCAGCCCGTAATTTTGCTAGTGTCTGCATATTTTACCTCGAACTGTAAGACATTGGCCGGAGCATCGGCACCTGGAGAAAATCCACCAGTGTCTGGCTGAATGGAGTTTACATCTGCGGGGGCTGGCGCAGGGGTTGGTGTGGGCGTCGGGGTGGGAGTTGGTGTGGGCGTAGCCTTGACAGGAGGCGGTGCTGGGGGAGGAGTACTGGCACAGCCGACAACCGCCAAGGTTGCCATGAGGAGCAAGAGTGTACGAAGCATAGGGACCTCCTTATTCAAAATAAGTTGCGAAAACTCAACCGTGGTCTGCGAAGATTACACTGTAGTCAGGCTGATCAGAAAAGCTGCGCCGCCTTCGGGGGGATTGAAGGCCTGAACTGAACCACCATACCCCTCCACAATGGATTTGACTATCCCTAAGCCAAGACCAAAACCCGCAGACTCTCCTACACGGTAAAACCTCTCGAAGATCCTTTCAAGGGATTCAGCAGGAATGGGGGGGCCGGAATTTGCAATTTTTAAGATCCAGGTTGCTTCTTGGAAGGTAAGATCAACCTGGATGTCCCCTTTTTCGGGTGTAAACTGAAGCGAATTCATGAAAAGGTTCGTTAAAACTTGTTTTAGACGAAAGGGATTTCCCTTAACCCAAACCCCTTGGGGGACAGCCTCACGTTGCAACACAACCGGCGGTTGTCCAAAGAGAATCTTTACGCCTCGGTTTTTGCGAAGGGGCTCGATTTCGTTCACAACTTCTACCAGCATACGCCCTAAATCTGTTGTTTTCTGCTCTTGGGCCGTATTCTCTGCGCGACGAAGTGCTAAAAAGGCATTGAGAAAACCTGTTAGACGGTCCAGATCCTCTATATTGGCTTGTGATAGCTCAACCAGAGCCTTTGAGGACCGTTGTTGGTTTCCCGCCGCTTCATTTCGAGCTTTGAGGATAGTTAAAGGCGTTCTCAACTCATGTGAAAGTTCTTGGATGAAACGTTCTTGAAAAGCCCCATATTCCTGGACTTGGGCCAAAAGGGCGTTGAGGTTGACCGCCATTTGATGAAGAGCATCTTTGCCCGGGGGCAGGGGGAGCTGGAGTGTTTGTTCAGGAGATATTATCTTGGCAAAATCAGCCATTTGGCGCACAGGCCTGAGTGCCAGGGCCACCAAAAGGCGAGTTAATAAGATGGACAACAGAGCTAAAAGACTTAATATCAGGACATAAACACTGGTGAAAATCCCCAGGTTTCCATATACCGTTTCTGTCAGACACGCCAATCGGAACCAGCCTAAACCGACTCCATTGAGGCGCAAATGGGCCGTGATCATCCGGTAGGGGTGTGGAGCAAGGGGAATCGTTTGTAACTTGGTGTCGGAATCTAGCCAACGAATATGGATTGGTTCAGGGGCCTGAAACTGGGGAGAACTTTCGTCCAAATTAATCGCTTGATTGGATGAGGCAATCAGGGTGTTGAGTTCTCCAAAAATATACAGCGTCGTTTCGTAGGGGAGGGGAAGGTTGTTGCGCTTTTGAATGTACGCTTTCACAAACGTGGAAAAATCAGAATAGTCCCCAAGTTTTCCAGCCTTTCCATCATAATAAGAAGTCAGGGCGCTTCGTACAGAGTTGGCTTCTGAGATGAGATAATCATCCAGACGATCTTTCAAGCTTTGCCTGTACCAAGTAAAGCCAAATATGCCTAAACCGGTGAAAAGTACCAAAAAAACCAGGGCAAATGACAGAGTTAGACGGACTTGAACAGACAACCCCGAAGTTTTTGTTGTTTCATTCATAACTATTTTAGAATTGAACATAATGAAAATCTATGTCAATAGTAGTCTATGGCTTGGGATATTTCTAAGGTAACCCGCGATTTGCAGGCTCGGTTCAAACTACTCCCTGAAAACACAGCACTTTTAATTCAGTCGAGTATTTACGCCTTGGCCTCGGCACTTGCGGCAGTTTTGTTTTTAACATTGACCAATTTGTTGTTCCATTCAACTTTTGGGGTGTTTGTCCATATGGGCTTGGTCTGGTTTCTCATTTTAAGTTTTGTGACGATCATGGGAACCTCGGTGATTGTGGGCTTTTTAATTGACAAAGTCAGCCCTGAGGCTGTGGGAAGTGGAATACCCCAACTGAAGGCGGCCTATTGGAAGGAACTGGGCTACATCCCCTTCAAGCAAGCAGTGGTGAAATTTGTGGCTGGTATTTTGAGCATAGGTGGTGGCGCCAGCTTGGGACGGGAAGGTCCCACCCTCTTTATGGGGGGCAGTATTGCCAGTACGATTGCAGGGATTTTTCGTGTCCCCCGGTTTTCTCGACGGGGTCCGTCGATTGTCGGTGCGGCGGCAGGTCTGGCGGCGGCTTTTAACACTCCTTTAGCTTCGATTACCTTTGTTCTCGAAGAAATTGTCGGTGATATTAATAACCGTACCATCGGACGCATTGTTTTGGCGTCAGTTATTGGCGCCTTTGTTGTGTATGCCTTCATTGGCCGTCAACCTGCCTTTGTGGTCCCCAACGTGGATCAGGTAACATGGTTTCATTACATGGTCGTTCCTTTAGCGGCGCTTTTGGCAGCCTTAGTCGGAGTCGCCTTTCAAAGAGGGGCTTTAACGCTCCGATTACGGTGGCGCAAGCAAACTCGTGTTCCCCGTTTATGGAGCCCTGCGGTAGGTGCCTTCGCTGTCTGGATTTTGGGAGTGACCGCCTACTTAATCACGGGAAAAATTGGTGTTTTCGGCCTCGGCTATGATGACTTGAGTCAGTTGCTGAAGGGGAACTTCTTATGGGAGGCGGCAGGGATTTTGGTTGTAGCCAAGTTGGGGGCTACCATCATTTCGTATGGTTTAGGTGGTTCTGGTGGTATCTTTTCACCGTTGCTCTTCTTGGGTGGAATGTCAGGCTTTTTTGTGGCAGGTATGTTCCGCCAATGGATTCCACTTAACCCCTCCGATATGATTGTTCTTTCAGCGGTTGGAATGAGTGCTGCTCTAGGTGCTGTGCTCAAAACGCCCTTATCCTCGCTCTTGATCGTCTTTGAAATGACGCATGAATTTTCCATGGTACCGGGCTTAATGATTGGTTTAGCCGTCAGTACCCTAGTTTCGCGTTTAGCAGGACGGCATAATTTTTACGATGAACTGCTTTTGCAGGATGGCCACGAGCTCATTAAGATTCACCCGCCACGCGATCTCACGTCCTGGCGAAACACTCAAGTAGGGGACATTGTCCGTAACCGCCCTGTCATGCTTGAGGACCTGAGTCGTAATGGTCTACAAAAAGCCTTAGAAACTTATCCGTATTTACGTTTTCCTGTGAGGACCGGTGATCAAGTTTTGGGGATGCTGACCCGTGAAGCCGCTCAGCGAAGTGTGCAAACTGGGGAACCGCCGCCCTTGGTTCCGCCGGTCTTCTGCCGCAAGGACGAAACCGTCCGTGCTGTAGAAGCCAAATTCTTGGATAACCCCGTCGGGACGGTTTTAGTTCGTGAGGCGGCGAATGGCCCGGTCGTAGGGGTGTTAACCCTGCACGATTTGATCCGCGTGCAAGCTTCACTAGAAGAATAAGGGGCGCTGGAAGCTTAACTTTAGAGTTTAGTCCCGCAATTAAAACATTCGGTGCGGAAGCTTGAGTTTTCCGCACTGCATTTGGGGCATTTCACCACACCCACTCCATTGGGGGCCCGATTAACTGGTGAAGCAAAAAAGGGAGTTTTAGGGGGTGGTGGCGGAAGTTGAGGTTCAGGCGTAGGCGGAGCTTCGGGTTCCTCTTCTTCAGATTTATCTTCTTCGGGCTCACTTTCGCTTGGTTTTTCTGAAGGGACGGAAACAGGGGCGACCCCGCCCGATACCGTCCCCACCGTCACATTGATCGTGGGGCCTTCCTTTTTGTCGGGTCGGCCCAGTAAACGCATGGATAGCCGGTCAAAACGGCGGATCAACACCGAGAGTTCCCAGAAGATCCCTAATAACACCAAGACGGCTGCCGCTAAAAGATAGGTGTTCATATGCTCTGATTATAATCGAGATCCTCTGAGAAAGGGAGTTCTTTTTTACTGTTAATCCCAGTCTAAGCCGCCGGTTTGATATTCGGTAACCCGAGTTTCAAAGAAATTCTTTTCTTTAGAGAGGTCGGTGGCCTGGCTCATCCAGGGGAAGGGATTCTCGGTATCGTAAACCTTTTTTAAGCCGATGCGCTCTAAACGACGATCGGCGATGTGTTCAACATAATCGCAGAACTGCTGGGCATTGATTCCGAGAATGCCATCAGGACAAGCGTCCTTGGCATAAGCTTTTTCAAGCTCGACCGCCTTTTTGATCAAAACGGTGACTTCTTCTTGA
>JAJXWL010000085.1 GCA_021781625.1 bacterium | reverse complement strand
AAATCTTTTTTTGAAGCTTAACTAACTCTTGTTCTTTTTTAATCGCAAGAAGAACTTGTTGCATCCGTTCGCGAACATCCAAGGTTTCGAGAAGCTTTTGCTGTTCGTCTTTGTTGATATTGAGAATGCTGGCAATGAAATCGGTGAGCTTGCCTGGTTGATCGATGTTGACCATGTTCAGACGCATTTCTTCAGAAAAGAGAGGATTGTTTTCTGATAAGGTTTTCATGTCCGCAAAGATCGAACGAGTAAGAGCTTTAATTTCCTGCGAAAATTTCTCGTCAATGATTTCATCTAAGTATTCAACTGCAGCTGTTCGAAACGGTTCCTCGGTGAGCATCTTTTTAATTTGGAAGCGTTTAAGCGTCGTCACAAAAATATTGACGCCACCATCGGGCAAATTAATCTTTTTCAGAATTTTGGCAGCGGTTCCAATGTCATAAAGGACTTCGGGTGTCTCCTCTTGCTCCGAGTTCGCTTCTTGGCGTACAAGAACCAAGCCCAAGACTTTTGAACCGCTCATCGCCTCTTCGACGACGGCGACATCAGCAGGATCGGTGATCATCAAAGGGGTAAAGATTCCAGGAAAGATTGGTCGCATTTCCAGGGGAACAAGCGACAGCTTGTTAGGTAATAACTGATCAGCAGGGATTAACGGGTTGTCACTCATGCGCTGAATTTAGAAAAAAAAAGGCACTTAGGGCAAGTCCTCTCGCAAAATATGCTAAACTAAACTGTGTCTGAGCGTCGGTTTTCTCTTGAAGTGTTAATCCTCAAAACCTATCCCGTTGGCGAAACTCATCGTGGGCTTTTTGTCCTTTCGCGTGAAAAAGGTACCCTTTCGCTGATCGCGTTTGGGGCGCAGAGCCCTCGTAGCCGCTTACGGGCTTTACTGACTCCGTTGAGACGGTTGAAAGTCTCGGTATATCATGATCCGGTAAAAGATTCTTACAAAATTGAAGAGGCGGAGCTTCTCGATTCCCATGAGGGATTAGCTCATGATCCGCAACGGTTTTTTTCAGCTTCACGATGGGCTGATCTTCTTCGCCGTGTCCCTTCACTCGAGACGGGTTCATACGATTTGTTATCTGAGTCACTTCGTTTAGCTTGCGGCGTTTCTCAAGAAAGGCTTGTTCGTCTTGAAACACAATTCATGTGGAGGCTTGCCGAAGAGTCTGGCTTAAAACCTGAATTTTTGAACTGTGACAGTTGCGGCGCCACGTTGTTCGGGAGTAGTGTGAGCTTTTCCACGAATCCGGTTGCCGTGTTTTGTCCTCAGTGTTCGTCTGGCCACTGGACGTTAAGCCTAAAAGAAGTGGATTATTTGACCGCGACAGCGGTTCTTTCGCTGGAAGACAGCCTCCAGGCACCTACCGAAGGCTCTTCGTTAGAACATCTGAGGTCTATGGCTTTTGACCTGTGGAGTCAGGTTTTGGGCCAAGAACTTCCCCATTATGGTTAAGGGGCTGAAGGAGGGGTGATGAGGGCAGTAGAACTGATCTGGCAAAAACGCCAGGGAAGTAGGCATTCCCAGCAAGAGCTTGAAGGCTTCATCCGAGACTATGTTGAAGGGCGACTGCCCGACTATCAGATGGCAGCATGGCTCATGGCTGTCTTTTTTCAAGGCCTAGATTTTGAAGAAACCAGCTGGCTAACCTCGGCTATGATGCACTCGGGTGAGGTGTTGCAATTTCCTGGGGATTCTCTGCTCGTTGACAAGCACTCTACAGGAGGCGTTGGCGACAAAATCTCGTTGATGTTGGCACCCTTGGCTGCGGCTTGCGGGCTTAAAGTGCCAATGATGTCCGGGCGTTCCCTTGGGCATACCGGAGGAACGCTTGATAAACTGGAAGCCATTCCCGGTTACCGAACGTCGTTGACCCCCTCCGAAATGGCTGTTGGCTTGGAAAAAAATGGTTATTTTATGACGGGTCAAACACAAACCGTCGTTCCTGCTGACCGGCTTATGTATGCCTTGCGTGACGTTACGGCCACGGTAGAATCCATACCGCTCATTACCGCTAGTATCCTTTCGAAGAAGTTGGCCGAAGGAGCCTCTTCCTTGGTCTTTGATGTTAAAGTGGGCACGGGTGCCTTTATGAAAACTTTGCCACAAGCCCGTGTCTTGGGCCAAAGCCTGGTTAAAACAGCTCAGGCCCTTGGCCGTCGCGCCGTTGCGGTTCTTACCTCAATGAACGCCCCTTTAGGTCGTATGGTCGGGAACTTTTTAGAGGTCGAAGAAGCCTACGAGTTTCTTAATAATCTCTACGAACCCGATTTAGGCGAAGTCACCTTCCGTTTGGTGGGGTGGATGCTTTTGTTGGGTGGCTTGGTCGAATCTGTTGACCAAGGGATCGCATTGGCAATCGAAAAGCTTCGGCAAGGTACCCCTTTGGAGCTATTTCGCCAGAACGTTCTCGACCAAGGGGGAAATTGGTCGTTGCTGGAGCGCCAAATTGGTCATCGTCGAGCGCCAGTCGTTCTCGCTCTCACGGCTCCTAGCGATGGATTTTTTGCCGAAGTGGATACGCAAGTTTGCGGGCTGGTAGCTACAGGACTGGGCGCTGGGAGAAGTCAGAAAGAGGATATTCTTAGCCCTGAAGCAGGTCTAGAGTGGTTGTTAAAACCAGGGAAGGCCGTGAAAAAAGGGGATGTTCTTGCCAAAATCTGGACAAATCATGAAGCAAAAGCGGCTCAAGCGTTGTCTCGTTTAGAACAGGCTTGCCGCTTTGAACAAAAAGCGCCAGCTCAAGAAAAGCTCATCCTTGAGGAATTATTTTAGATGAAAGTTGAAAAACGTCAGCAATGGGGCAAAAAACCGCTTGATCCCGCCGAGGTCAAGCAGATGTCAGTACGCTATGGTCTTAGCTTGTTAGAAGCCTCCATTTTGCTTCGACGGGGGATCACGGAAGGTAAAGACCTTCTCTTTTACCTCGAGGACGATTTACGGTTTCTTTACAATCCGTTTTTGTTTGCCTCTATGGAAGATGCCGTGGATCGCCTTTTGGCCGCCCAAGAAGAAAAAGAACGAGTGTTTGTTTTTGGTGACCGCGATGTCGATGGGGTGAGCGCCACGGTGCTCTTGGTCGAAGCTTTGCAAGATTTAGGTTTAAAACCCGAGTGGAAGGTTCCTGAAGGCGAGGAGACCTATGGCTTATCTGAAAGCGTCCTTGCCCAAGCTTCCGAAAAAGAGTGTACTTTGTTGGTGACTGTGGATTGTGGAATTTCGAATGCTGAAGAAATTGCCAAAGCCCGACAAGCGGGAATCGACGTGATTGTTTTAGATCACCATGTTTCTCCCGAAGACCTGCCTCCGGCGATGGCCATTCTCGACCCGAAGATTCCCGAAGAATCGTACCCCTTTCCCTATTTATCGGCGACAGCGGTTGTTAGCAAACTGGTCTGGGCGTTACGTTTTGCACAAACCCCCCTCTATAATCAACGACTTTGCCTTTTGAATGCTCGTCAAGACGAGGATGGGCTGACGGTTGAGGCCTGTCATCTGGTCAATTTGCTAGTTAAAAAGCGTCTCTGCCTGGTTTTTAATGCCGAAACCCCCCGTTCGACGGCCGCCCTGTTGGCCGATTTTCTCCAAGATCAAGAAATTTATGTCTGGAATTCTGGTCATCAAACGGATTTATTGAAACAGATTTTTGGGGCAAGGGCCTTGATTAGCCTTTTTGATATGGCTCCAGGTATCTTACAAGCTTTTCCCGGTCTTAAAAGTTTGACTCTCCCCGAGGTTTTGGCTAAAAGTCGCCTCCCTCGGTATTTTCCTGATTCTGGACCGCTAGATATTCTCGTTAGCTTATTCATCAGCTCGGTACATAAAAAATTCCCTTCGTTGGGTAGCGAGTTTTCTTCAGTTTTAGATCTGGTAGCGCTATCGACCTTGGCCGATATGATGCCGCTTGAAGGCGAAAATCGTATTCTGGTGCGGTTGGGAATGCAGTCCTTGAATAAATCGACACGTCCCGGTCTTCGTAGTCTGTTGATGAAACTTAAACTCTTGGGGCATCCCCTGTCGACCACCGAGGTGTCGTGGCAAGTGACGCCTGTTTTAAATGCGGCAGGGAGGTTAGGGGAACCCGCCTCGGCGATCGATCTATTTTTAACTGCCGAGGAAGAACGGCGTAAGCTCTTGGCCGATCGTTTAGAGGAGCTGAATCAAGAACGCAAAGCCCTAAGCCAAACTGCCTGGACAGATATTCTTCCGCAAGCCCGTCAGTTCTGGGAGGCTTCAGGAGAACGCTTTGCCTTGGTGCATGATCCTCGTGTACCTAAAGGAATTACTGGAATTTTGGCTTCGCGTCTTATGAACACTCTGGGGGTTCCGGCTCTCGTCATGACCCAGCAACGAAATAAAACAATAGGCTCGTTGCGAACCAATCGCGGTTTCGAGACCCGAAGATTTCTCGATGCGTTTGCTGATCTTTTCATTGATTACGGTGGCCATGCCCAGGCGGCAGGATTTCAGATGCTGAGTTCCCATTTTGAAGAGTTTCAAAGCCGCCTTTCCTCGCTTCTACCTCAATTTGCACTCACTGATAAAACTGACGTGAGCTTAGAGTTGGACGCCGAGATTCCGTTGGCTATGATGAACTCAGAGCTTATTAAAATTGTTGATCATTTTGAACCCTACGGAGAAGGTAATCGACCTCTCATTTTTTCTACGAAAGGGTTACGTGTTTTGGACGCCGACTTGGTAGGGAAATCAGGGGCCCAGCACCTCAAAATGACACTTGACGCAGGAGCTACAAAATGGCCGGCAATCTGGTGGAATGCCCTGGAATTTCTCCCGTCAGCGAAGCAAGTCTCAGGTTCTATTGTGAACATCGCGTACCAGGTGGGGCGAAACTATTTTTACGGTCAAGAATCCTTACAACTGACTATTTTAGATTTAGAAATGGTGTAAATCGGGAGATGTGATGAAACGCTTGGTCGCAATATTTTTCGGCCTTTTGCTTTTAGGGGGCGGTGCTCTCTGGGGGCAATCCGACCTCTGGGTGCCCTCAAGTTTACAGGCAGGCCAAGTCGCTGCGGTCTTGGTATGGAACGGAACACTGTCCCCTGGGTTTCGTGTTACCATTATTTCTGAAAGGGGAAAACCCTTATATTCGGCCCAATCTTTCCCCTTACCCCCCGAGATGGATTCCCAAGTGGGGGTCGATAATCTTCAAGCGGCCTTACTTGCCGTGGACGCCATGACCCCTTCCCAGCAAGCCTTTCTCAAGGTTAGCGATAAACAGGGAACGACCTACGAGTTCGCTTTACCGATTCAAGCGGGTAAGTTTCCTCGTGAGGTTCTTCACTTGGACCGAGCAATGTCACACCTACGCGAGAAGCCCAGCGTTGTGGTTCATGAACAAGCGGTTTCGATTTGGGACATCTATTTGGCGGTCCACCCCCAGGCTATTTTTCAAGATAAGTCTTGGTGCCTTCCCGTAGAGGGGCATCCGCCCATTTCTTCCCCCTTTGGCGATACCCGTACTTTTGTCTACACGGACGGTCACCAGTCCTCTACGTATCATACGGGGATTGACTTTGCCGTCGTGCAAGGAACCCCAGTTCGGGCTTGTGGAGCAGGGAAGGTCATGCTTTCACAAAATCGAAAATTGACGGGGGAGACTGTGGTGATTGAGCATTGGCCGGGAGTTTACAGTGACTATTTTCACTTAAGGCAACGCTTGGTAGAGGTAGGGCAAATTGTTCAACAAAACCAGTTGGTTGGGTATTCGGGCGCGACCGGCTTGGTAACGGGCCCCCACCTGCACTGGGAGATGCGCGTTCATGGTATTCCCGTCAATGGAGCGAATTTAGTTCACCGGCATCTTCTTGACAAATCTTGGATTCTCGCTAAAATTGCTTCTGCCGATAGGAAGAGGGGGTGATTACCATAGCCGTCATTACCGTTGACGACAACGAAGTGCTTGAAAAAGCCATCAAGCGTTTTAAGCGGATGGTTGAAAAAGAAGGGATTATTCGTGAATGGAAAAAGCGCGAATATTTTGAGAAGCCCTCGACGATCAATAATCGCAAGAAAAAAGCACTTGAGCGAAAGCAGTTGAAAAAGCTCCGCAAGATTCAACAATCTACCCGCGGTTGAGTTCAATTTTTAAGAAGAAATAGCCGAACGGTTTACCGTCGGCTTTTTTTTTCTTTGAGAGGATTTTGCTTTGATATTGAAACCAAGTTTGTTCTTAACTCTATTTGCTGTCTTAATTGCGACAGTTGCTGCACAAACCGCCCCAACTGCCAGCCCCACGGCAACCCCCTCGCCTTCAGCCTCTGATCTTTCGACCCCTTCAGGGTTAAGTGGGGCATTAAAGAGTTTTCCTGACGAATTGATTATCGTTGATGTTCGGTCCGAAAACGCTTTTTCGCAAGGTCACCTTCCTCAAGCGGTAAATATTCCGTTGGGATTTCTCTGGTATCAGCACCCAAGTCGAAATCTGGATAGTTTTATTGTCGTTTATGGTCAGCCCGCTTCAGCAGACTCAAGAAAAGCGGCAGAAATTCTGCGCTTGCAAGGTTATCACCATGTGATCAACTTTGGGTCCATTTCCAAATGGAATGGACCTTTGCAACGTTAAAAAAGGTTAGGTAGATCCCATGTCTGAAAAATTCTCACGACTCTCTTCTCAGCTGTATGGCTTTAGTTGTAAGGCTGTCGATGAGCTTTCAGAATTTAATGCTCGGGGTGTTTTGTATGTCCACGAAAAATCTGGGTTGACTGTGTATCACCTTGAGACTGCTGACCCCGAAAACTTAGCCTCGTTCGTGTTCCGTACACTGCCAGAAGACGATTCTGGCGTAGCTCACATTCTTGAACATACCGTCTTATGTGGTTCACAAAAATACCCGACGAAAGATCCTTTTCTTTATTTAGCCAAAAGTAGTCTGAACACCTTTTTAAACGCCATGACCTACCCTGACAAAACGGTGTATCCGGTAGCGTCTGTCGTTCCCAAAGACTTCTACAATTTATTTCGAGTCTACGCCGACGCTGTATTCTTTCCCTTATTGAAGCCTGCCGCCTTTCGCCAAGAAGGTCACCGCTTGGAATGGGATCATCAGGGCGGACTTCAACGCTCAGGTGTGGTTCTTAACGAGATGAAGGGCAATTACTCCAGCCCCGAATCGGTGATCTACGACGCTGTTCAGCGTTCGTTATTTGATGAGGGTCCCTATCACTTCGACTCTGGCGGCGATCCTCACGCGATTCCTGATTTAACCCATCAGGGTTTGCTCAATTTTCATCAAAAACATTATCACCCTTCGTATTGCCTGGTCTTTTTATATGGAAACCTACCGGTACGTCAGGCCCTAAAAATTCTCAGCCGTGAGGTTCTCCCTCCGTTTCAGAAACGTCCTCTTCCCGAACCTTTTCCCCTTCAAAAACGACGTCAAGAAAGACGTATTGTCGAAACCGTTTA
>JAJXWL010000084.1:4902-7517 GCA_021781625.1 bacterium | reverse complement strand
CCTTTACCGCGATACCGCCGCTTGGCTGGTGTTACCTCCCCAAAGGGACGACCCCCGCTTTTCCTGGTCAGCTGAACCCGCCGGACTCGTTCGTCGTAAAAAGGAGTCCTGGGGAGCTCGTGCCGTGTGCCTGGGCGCTTTCGCTCCCCAAGAAATTCAACCTCGCCTGCTCGCGTTTTTGCCTTGGTCCTTTGGAAAACCGCCCAGCACCGGTTGGGTGAACGTGCTCACGGCGGTCTGGGCACAACATACAGGACTCAAAATTCAAGAAGTTTCACCTCTGAATCCCTCTTGGGATGTCTTCAGAACGGAATGGAACTGGTCTTTTCAAGCTACCGTGAAGGTCGCTGACGTAGAAGCCACGCGCTCGTTGGAAGTCGCCGTGTCGGGCCTTCAGCTGGCCGAATGGACTCCTGGGGAACATGGTGACGGAACCCCCTCGGTTGAGGACCTGCGACTTTGGCATCGGCCCGCTTTGTCATTAGCAGTCCCAGCGCCCTCTTCGTCTTGGAAAGTTCGATGGAAAGCCCTTTGGGAGGCCCTAAGTGCCAGTGACTTGCGCTTAGCTTGGGAGAATGTCCTTTTGGCGCAGGGCGAGACGGGAATGAGCGGACGGTTGCCCTTGGTGCTTCGAGCCCAGTTCAAACCCCAAGTTCGTCACGAACTGGATCGAAGTGCCGCGAATCAAGCGCCTGAAAACGTCAGTGAAGAACGCTTGAGAGAGCTGGCGAAAACCCTTGTGCAAGCCTGCGAAGACGGTCGCTTGGTGTGGTCCCCTCACGCTCAACAGTGGTTTGAACGGTTGATTCTGCGGCCTTTAGAAGCTGAAGAGCATCAGGAATTGCACAAGCTTTCTGACCCCGCTATCGTGGTGATGTTTCTCAAAGAAGACCCCCCTGTGCTCGAAGAAACCTTGCGTCGTTTAGACCCTACCGATGCGGCCTTATGTCTACGGGCCTTTCCCGACCAGCGTTGGCGCCGGCATGTGACCGCCCATCGTGAGGCGGAGCTTCGCCGGGAAGAGGAGTATTGTCAGGCT
The DNA here is from genome assembly GCA_021781625.1 of bacterium. The sequence continues at coordinate 6,478 of JAJXWL010000084.1, read as the reverse complement.
TTGGAACAAAGAAAGGAGCTGTCCTCGAGTCGAGTTCTGGACGCCTGGCGGTGTTTTCACCGAGAATGGAAGAGGCAGAAAGAAAAATTCCAACAGGAAAAATAATGCAAGAACACGTTTTTCGACCAAATTTTCAACGTTGGCGGGGGGGCAGAAGTGCTCCCACCCTAGGACGTGACGCCGTTGCGGGTATTTCTGTGGCCTTTGTGTCGTTCCCCCTGGTTCTGGCACTAGGACTAGCTTCGGGTCTTCAACCACTGCAAGGAGTGTTAGCGGCGGGTGTCGGCGGGATTGTGCTGGCGTTTTTGGGGGGAGGGCGATCTCAAATCGCCAGCCCCACAGGCGTGCTGGCGCTTTTATCGTCTGCTGTGGTGTACCGCGACGGCCTAACAGGGTTGGTACTCGTCATGTTGTTGGCAGGGGTAATGCTTGTCGCCATGAGTGCCTTCAAACTGGGGCACCTGGTGCGCTTTATTCCTCAGCCGATTGTTTTAGGCATGACGGCAGGAATTGCGGTAACCCTGGTGCTGGGGCAGTTCAATGTTCTGATGGGTGCTCATCCCGCGCCCTTGGCGGCCGATGTCGTGACACCTTTGGCGACCCTTTGGGCTACGGCACAAACGCTTCACCCCGCAGATTTAGCCATGGGCGGCGGAACTTTGCTTTTGGCGGCACTAGGGTTGCGTTGGTTCAACCGCTGGCCTTTAACCCTCGTGGTGCTGATAGTGGTGACGGCACTGACAGCCTGGTGGGGCCTCCCTGTGGCTACCGTGGGGTCGGTTTTTGGGCCTCTTAGTTGGCATGGGCTGTCCCTCAACTTTTCCTTTTCCTATTCGACCTTTGTGGATTTTTTCCCTTCTGCCTTTGCTTTGGCGTTATTTATTGCCTTAGAAAGTTATCAAAGTGCGACCGTCACCGAGGCCTTAACCGGAGAAATCTATCACCCTGATACGGACTTTTTAGGGCACGGTGTGGCCAACCTTGTCTTGGCGTTCTTGGGCGGCCCCCCTGTTTCGGGGACGGTAGAGCGCTCGGTGATGAATGTGCGACGTGGGGCCAAAAGCCCTTTGGCGGGGTTGATCCATGGGGTGGCCTTGTTGATTTTAGGGTTAGCGTTCTCCCCCTGGCTAAAGTGGCTTCCGGTGTCTTCGTTGGGGGCCGTGGTGATTTTGCTAGGACTTCGAATGGTTTCGTGGAAAGATTTGGCCCTCACGTTCAAAACCACTCGTTCAGATGCCTTAGCTTTGACCGTAACACTCCTTGTTACCCTGACGGCGAACCCGCAGTTTGCCTTGTTAAGTGGGCTTTTGGTGGCCTCGTTCTTTTTTATGCGTTCGATGGCGCAAACTTCTTCGGCACAGGTCACCGCCGATCATCGACTTCGTGTCGCCCGGGAGGACTTACCCCAAGGAACCTCTGTTTTGGACCTAACGGGGGCCTTCTTTTTTGGGGCGGCAACCAAGTTTGAACAAACTTTTCGTGACATTTTGCCCGTGACTCAAACCTTGGTTCTTCGTATGGGTGAACTCAACCTATTGGATGCTTCGGGGACACGAGTCTTGCAACGCTTATTGAC
>JAJXWL010000084.1:0-4892 GCA_021781625.1 bacterium | reverse complement strand
AACAGCGGATACGGGTGATCGTGACCGAAGCGCAACCCAGTATTTTGCGAGTTCTCGAACACGCCCAACTGATTTCACAGTTAGGACCTGGAAATCTGTTCGCGAGCTTTGATGGGGTCGTCAAAGAACTTCGCCGTAGTCAACCGCTGGTCTTCTCGATTCACCCCGAGGACAGCACGCAAGACCCTATCACTTAAAGACAGGGAAAAGTCGGGCTTAGTGGAGGGTGAAGCGAATGGGATAGCGGAATTTGACCGCCACCGGCTGGCCGTTGATTTGTGCCGGTTGGCAGGTTAGCCCGCTTAAGGCGGCCACCGCTGCCGAGGCAAAACCGTTACCGGGGTCTTTGAGGACTTTGATCTGACGGATTTTCCCCGTCTGGTCAATGTAAAGCTCGAGGATCACGGTGGCCTCAAGGCCTAATTTGGCCGCTAAGGTGGGGTAAATAATCCGGGACAAAATGGTCGAGGTCGGCAGAACGGGAACTTGCGTTAAAGAATACTGAGGCACGTAATTGGGTTCTTGGGCTTCGCTCGGGGTCGTTTGCTCTGTTGTCGGAGTCTGAGGAGGTGCTTGTGGGGGAGTCTGAGCCTTTTGGGGCTCAGGAGGATTTTCAGGCTGGGGAGGCGGCGCGGGCGTTGGGGGTTCGGGGAGGGCTATGGTGTTGAGGTCAATAAACTGCTCGGGAGCCACTTCGGGGGTTTTGAATACAAAAAGGCCGATCGCCAAGGCGAAAACGAGGGCATGGAGCAGGGCTACCCCCACGCCTACACTGGTGGTTCGCCACGTAACACGCAAGATTATTGGCCAGTCCCTGGCGGTTGGGTAAGCATACCGAGTTTATCGACCCCGGCTGCCCGTATTCGAGAAACCACTTGAACAAAGTTCCCATAAGAAACCTGGGCATCGGCTTTGAGAAACACCGTTTTCTTGGCTAGTCCGGGTATGGCTTGAAGAACAGCTGTCAGGTTATCTAGTCTCACTTCCTGCGAATTGATATACACCTGAGAGTTTGCAGCCAAGGAAACCGTTAAAGTCTGATCGGCTGACAAGGCGGCGGCTTGGGCTTTAGGCAGGTGAACGGTAATTCCGTCGTTTCCAATCGAAGCCGTGACCATAAAGATGATGAGGAGCACCAGCATCACATCGACCAGGGGGGTCACGTTGATTTGTGACAGGGGGGTGCGTTCGTCGGAACGGCGGGGAAAATCCATCTCCAGCTCCTATCGGGTTACCTGAAATAACTTTTGGACAATATTCAGAAAATCGTAGGTGAAGTTGTCGATCTCGGCAACTTGCCGTCGAATTTTGCTTTGCAGGTAATTAAAGCCAATGACGGCGGGAATCGCGACGGCCAAGCCAATGGCTGTGGTCACCAAGGCTTCAGAGATGCCAGGAGCGACAATCGAAAGGCTGGTTGACCCAGCATTCCCAATATTTTGAAAGGCATTCATGATTCCCCAAACGGTGCCAAACAGACCAATAAAGGGCGTGGTCGAAGCTGTGGTCGCCAAAAAGCTGAGGTTCTTTTCGAGGCGTTCAACCTCTTGTCCCGAGACCTTACGAAGTGACCGAGCGACATTTTCCATAACGTTCAGGTCTGTTGAAAGTCGCGGTACTCCCGTGGTTGGCTGTTGTTCAAGAAAATGCCGGGTTTCGCGGTAGCCCTCTTGAAAAACCGTTGCCAAAGGCCCTGAGTAGGTAGTAAGTCCTGCCTCAATGCGGTCAAATTCTTTGGTTTCCCAAAAAAAGGCCATAAAGTCTTTGTTGACACGGCGTACAGTTCGAATCTGCCAAAGTTTCAAAATCAAAATCGTCCATGAACCCACTGAGAAAAGTATCAACAGGCCTAAAACGCCGGCGATCACCGGGCTTAAATGGTTCCATGTCATAATTGCTCCTTTACCTTGGACAGACTCGTGGCTAACGACTTCATTTCGTAAGCAAAAAACCATAACTCAGGCGATTCTCGAAAATCTTGCCACAGCGTTCCCGAATCGCGCACTTCTGCTAAGGATGGGGGAAAGACGGCTTTTGTATAGTCCGTATCCCAAAAAACACCGTACCCCTCCACAAAGTGTTGACCTCGCTGGTGTCCAGGGAGATAGCCGTACAGTTCGGGAAACAGCAGGGGACGAAGGGTGTTACAAAAGTCTTGGACTTGGGAAAAGGGCGGGAGCTTCTGGGTGTGCAGGAACTCGGCGACGGCTTGAATTCGTTCCCAGCGGTGCTGGAGGGCTTGTTGAGCCTCTTCACCCGTAAGGGTCGTATCGAAGTAGCGAATGGTCGCTTGGCGAACATCCCCTAAGATCAGAGGGTCTTTCACGGTTAACTTTCCCGACTGAAGCTCAAAAGTGCCACCAGCGTCAAAGGTGGCCTGTGTCCAGCCGTTGGGCCAATTGTTAAACCAGTCCAAGTTGGTGACCTCAAGTCGCCAACCCGGTTTCGAAGGTTGAGTAGTCTTCAGGGGTTCGGCCATCCCCCTCAAGGTGGCCCCAGAAAGCTTGCCTCCGTTCAGGGTAAAATGGCCCTTTTGAAGGTGGAGCGTCGGCGGGGTTGTTGCACAACTGGCCAGTAACACGGCAAAAAGAACACTAGCAAAGCCTTTGATCATCAGAGTCTCCTCAAGTCGTGCTTAATAGCTGATTTTGAAGCCGAACGAGGGCAACGGAAAGCCGATGGTGAAATCGGCATTTTGCCCTAACGCGGACTCTTGGCCAGACCACGGGTCAAGAGATTTGTTGCCGCGCGGCGTGTAGAGGTTGGCAAAAACGTTTTGAAGGGCAAAATAATATTCCCAGCGTATTTTGCTTTCGGGGTAATACCCGTACCAAGATAGCTTGATATCTACCGGCATGGAAAAATCAGAACGCAGGGTACTGCTGTAGGTGGAGGTCTGGGAATAGCGTTCAACGAATTGCCCCGAGGGATCTTGATACAAGTAGGCTTTAGCGGGGCCTAGTTGCGGCAAGGGAACCCCTGAGGCAAAGCTAGCGGTCGTGGTGACCTGAAACCCATCCACGGGTTTCCAGTTGAAAACCAAGTTGAGGGTATGAAAGCGGTGAAAGCTGGGGTAGTACCATTGTCCCAACGGAGCACCTGTGATTTCTTGCACGGACGATGAGGACGGATTGTAAGGGTTGTCGTACAGGGCATCGACAAAAGAATACGAGAGCCAGCCATCCCAAAACGGTCCGCTCATTTTTTCAAGAAGGGCATCAAACCCCCAAGCGTAACCTTGCCCATCGTCGTGAACGGCGTAACTGCTGCCGTTGACTCCCCCCGAAGCCGAGGTTTCGGTGATATAAAAACGACGTGAGTAATATTTGTAGTACCCTTCCAGCGAGGCTTTCCACCCGTCCTGTCCTTGTAGTTCAATGCCCAACAAGTTAAACCAAGCTCGGTTCTGATCCAGTGAAAAATCTTGCAAATGGTAACTGGAATCAAACAGGTTGGCATCCATAGGAACTTGCGAGTACAAGCCTGTTCCTGTGACAAACCCCAGACTTTTAATCCAACCTAAGTTTCTCCAGGGGGTGACTTCTAAGCGAAGTCGGGGATTAACGTCGGGCCAGGTTGTAAGGTGCATCGAAGAATTAAACAGGTAGGCATGGTCCACGCGGAGTCCGGCTTCACCTGTCAGCAACCCCTGAAAGGAATCGAATTGATAAAGGCCGTAAAGGCTTGAGTCGAGTTGATTGTTCCCATCCACTTGCACGGAGGTGCTGATTGGCTCGAAGAGATTTGTCGTTGTAGTTAAAATCGTCCACCAAAATGAAGAGTTGGATGAGGTCGCTGTAGTCTTGAGAAACTCCTCGGTCCCTACCGAAATGGTTTGTCCTCTGGCAAGTGACCAATCGAGGTTAAACTTGCCTTGCCAGGAATCGGTGTTGTTGGTTTGTTGAAACCCTTCCGCCAAGTTATTTAAGGTAAAAGAGGTTTGCCCTGAATACGGCGGTGGTGGCGGCGGCACTTGGTTGTCAAAATTGCGCGTCCCGTTGGTCAGCGAGGAAAAGTTGACGGAATTTCCCAGCCAATTGTAGGCCACTAAAAAGGTTCCCAAAAGATCTTTGTTGAGAAGCCATTTGAGGGTCGACGAGGCGACCACGGTTTGATTGTCCCAACTAAAACTTTGTGCCGAAGTGAGGCCCGCGTCTTGAACAGTGGCGGATTCTCCCACCCCGTCACTGCCGTAAAAGGCATTGAGATCCCATTCCAGGGTGTCGGTGGGGTGCCAGATAAAACGGGTATAGCCATTGCGGATATACGGCGGTGTTGAAAAGAGATTAGATTGTCCGACCATGCCCAACGCTAAGCCCAGCCATGTGACTTTACCGCCGGCAAGAATGCCGGCATGCGGTCCTAAGGGCGTTTGCCCATAAAAATCGACCCCAGTGGTGGATAATTCGAATAAGGTTCGGGGAACTTGGGTGTCGGGTGCCTTCGAATTGACTTCGAGTAAGCCCGACAGAACCTGCCCGTAGCGGGCAGAGATTAAACCGTTGGATAGTTTGGCAGATTCGACCATATTCGGGTCAAAAATCGAGAAAGCTCCGCCCCATTGGTAGGGGTACAGGACGTAGGCCCCATCCAAGACCGCTGTCATTTCTTGAGGATCGCCCCCACGAATGGAGGGTAACGCGTTCCAGTCCCCCGCATAACCGACACCAGGTAAAAGTTTGATGGTCGACATCACGTCCTCGACCACGCCTATGGCCGCTGTATCTTGAATCATTTGGTGATTCGCCACTTGCGATACCCCAGCTTGCGCATCGGTTTGTTGAGGCTTGGCTTTTTCGACCACTAAGGTTTGTCCTTGCAAAACTCCAGCTAAGGTAAGAGGTATGGTGACGGGTTGGTTAGGGTCGGTCCAGACGGTTCGGGTTTGATAA
>JAJXWL010000083.1 GCA_021781625.1 bacterium | reverse complement strand
CCAAGTCCACCAATTGCCCCTAAGATCATGACCCAAAGCCACGGCCAAGCTTTCACTAAGGCCGCATAACCAGCGAAGGCACCAGCTAGGAGACAAAAAAACATCGACAGCAAATGAAAAACCACTTCGGAGCGGCTTCTTTGAAAAATTAGTGAAGTTTCTAACTGAGATGAAGTTTCTAAGTTAGTCGAGTGAAGATTGCTAAGTGCCACGTCTTGAAGTATAATAAAAGCGATAGATTTCGTACCAGGGGGGAAGCACCGTGAAGACTAAGGTCATCATGTTGGTCAGTATTCTTGCGGTTGTAGGCTTATTTGGTTCTAGTTTGGCTTTTGCTGAAAGTCCTGTGGATCAACTTCTTGCCGCCCGAAATTGGGATTTAGCCGACGCTTATTACAAGGTAGGCCAAAAGTTTGTGAATTTAGGGGATAAAGCTCGCGGCGAAGAATTTATGGCCGCAGCCAAAGAGATCTACCCCGGTTATCGCCCCGGTTCCAAGGCACCCACAACCAAAGAAAAAATGGTTTTGCCACCGCCTGTGGCCACTCTGAAAAGTGTTCCTGTCATTCCAGCCGTTGTGGCTCAAAATCTTCAAGGCGAAAAAATTGTTCGTTTTGAGTTTTCCCAACTGTTGAGTTCCTACTTGGAAGGGGACCCCAGTATTCTTCCCAGCCTGCTGGATACGAATATTATTGTTACAGGTCGAGGAGGCCAGCCGCTCACGTTGACAGCGACTCAGGCCCAAACTCTTGCCCAGGATTTTATTCAGAAAAATCCTCCAAATGCCCTTTCGCCCGAACAAATGTTTCAGATGAAAACCTTAACGGTGACACCGGTACCTCAGACGACGGGGCCTTCCTACCTTGTCAGTGTAGAGGCCCAAGCTAAGGCCGATGCGAGTTTAACCGCCATGCCCTTTTGGGGACCTCGGTTAACCTTTTTATTCAGCCGTGTTGGTGACACTTGGAAACTTTCTGCCATCGGAAATCCCTAAGTGCGGCTTACGTTTCTTATAGCATTATGTTTCTCTGTTAGCGCGGGCTGGTCTCAAGAGGCTTTGCCCCGCAGTTCCTTTCCTAATCAGGGTTTACCGGTCATTGAGCGTTTTACTGGACCTTGCAAGTTGGAAGTGACTCCCGATGTCGAGGCCAAAGCACCCGCTCCGGTTGTCATTCGCACCCAAGACGATTTTGAAAAATTTGTTTCGCTTTTACCGTCGCAAGATATCGAGAAAAGTGGCCCCACAGGGCCGACTCATAATCCCTTAGCCTTAAACCCGCAAATAGATTGGTCACGCTTTATGCTCTTGGTCGTTTTTGATTCTCAGACTTTGGTCTTTCCTCCTAATATTAGCCGGGTTGTCCTGAGTAATGGAAAGCTTCTCGCCTATGTAGAATACCCCGATACCAGAGATTTGATTGAAGGCAAACCGATGAGCTATGGGGCCTATGGTGCCGTTTTAGTCGCTCAAAGCAGTCTCCCCGTTCAATGGATCAATCCTGGACCTCAAAATACGATTCCCAAAAGAGTTTCTCCCATGATCCTGGATCTGGGCCCCGGGACAGAATGAAAATCCTGCCGGGAACGGCTAAAGGGGTCGTTCTTCTTGTTCTTTTGGTTTTAGCTAGAAATATTTGTGCTGATGAACTGACCCTGCCCCTCCCTGCTCCCGATCTCCCAGGCGGAGAAATCTTTGATACCACCCGACAAACTCAAGAACGTCGTGTTCTGACGGGATTTTTTCTTCCGGCAGAAGGCCCCCTTACCTCGGTAGCACCCCTGACAGCAGCCTGGAGGGATGGGCGCTTAACGGATTCCAGGGGCGGTATTTGGTTGGGCAAAACCCCGCGCCATATCGTCCGCGTAGAACGTCCTGGGTACCTTCCCTTAGGTTTAAGGTTATTGCTCGTCTTAACACCAGACCGGAGTTTTATCGCCGAAATGCAAATTTTGTGGAAAGCCTGGAAAGACGGAGCATGGTCAGGAAAAGTGATTCCCGGAACTATTCATGGACGTCGGGCGACGGAGGCAGAAGCGACGAGAGTCGTAACTCTTTTAATTGAACAGGGAGGCACCCCCATTGGCCTTTGGGGTACCCAAGATACTCAGGGCGTCCGCCAGCTGTCTTTGGTTTTGTACGAAACACCTAAAAATGCCAAACCCACGGCGACTTCTACTCCGATGCCAATTCCCGAGGCCCCCACAGCCCCCTTGGCCCCTTTAGCCCCCCAAGTTCATTTAGGGGACTTTCGATAGTCCCTGTAATTTTGTATAAAGGAGTCGGAGGATCCACCATGACAATTCCCGTTCGCCGTTGGAGCGACTTGACCACTGAAGAACGACATAGCCTTTTTCAACGATCTGAACAGGATATCGCTGAGGTTGCTCCCGCTGTTGAGGCCATTATCAAGGATGTTCGTACCCGGGGGGATTCCGCACTCAAAGACTACGCCCGGCGGTTTGATGGGGCGGACTTATCCGGCAAGGGCCTTCGGGTAACCCCCGAAGAATTCGAAGAAGCTGAACGGCTCTTGCCACAAGCCGTGAAAGAGGCCCTTCATTACGCCATTAAAAATATTCAGACGTATCACCAAGGACAAAAACCGGTAGGTATGACATGGGTTGAGGTTCGCCCTGGTTTAATGGCTGGTGAACGGCCGTCCCCCATTGAATCGGTGGGAATGTATGTTCCTCGAGGTCGGGGAAGTTTTCCCTCTATGGTTTATATGCAAGCCGTTCCAGCCGCTCTAGCGGGTGTGGAACGTATAGTTATGGTTTCGCCCCCCTTAGCGGATGGAACGATTGACCCAGCTTGTTTGTATGCCGCCCAGCTTTGCGGCGTCCATGAGTTTTACAAGGTTGGCGGGGCGCAAGCCATTGCGGCCTTAGCTTGGGGAACAGAGTCTATAACCCCAGTTGTCAAGATTACTGGTCCCGGAAGCCGTTATGTAGCCGCCGCTAAACGGCTTGTTTCGGATAAAGTGGATATCGGTTTGCCCGCTGGACCTTCAGAAGCCGCCATTTTGGCGGATGATACGGCGTTACCTTGGAAACTTGCCCTAGACCTTATGGTCGAAGCCGAGCATGGCAGTGATTCGGCGGTGATTTTGGTGACCAATTCTCCAGAATTGGCTCGGCAAACCGCTCAATACGTCGGAGCCTTAGCTGAAGGGCTTGAAGAACCTCGAAAAACCTTTGTTCGAGATGTTTTTTCTGGCTATGGGGCAATCTTAGTGTGCGACTCGATCGAAGAAGGGGCTTCGATTGTAAACCAGTTCGCACCAGAGCACTTATCGATACAAACCGCTGAACCTTTTGCGACCCTCAATTTGATCCGCAATGCTTCGGAAATTCTCCTAGGGGAAAACTTACCCTTTTCGGCAGCAAACTATGCGGGTGGACCCAATGCAATTCTTCCCACTGGCGGCAAGGCAAAAACCTTTGGCCCCTTGGGCGTTCGCGACTTTATGAAAACCAGTTCGGTCATTTTTGCCACAGGTCAAGCGTATGATGAACTCAAGCTTCCGGTAACGACCTTGGCCGATTATGAAGGCTTTATCACGCACGCCGATGCCTTTCGAAAACGTGGGGAACATTAACCGCTGTGCAGTTCTCTGAAATCTGGCCCTGGCTTGAGTCCTTTACCAACTTAGAAAAAGCCCCTTCGCAAATGCCGAGGGTGTGGCGTTTAGATCGAATGTACGCCTTAATCCGTGCTTTGGGCTTGGGGGATGCTTCTGGAGCGCCCGCCTTACCAGCACCAGTGTTTCATTTGGCCGGCTCTAAGGGAAAGGGCTCCACAGCGGCCTTTTTGGCCAGCATGTTGAAAGAAGCTGGTTTGAGGCCAGGGTTATACACCTCTCCCCACTTGATGGACTGGCGAGAACGACTCACGTTAGCTGGAGATTTTTTTTCACCTGAAGCTTACGAAAAGACCTTTAGCGCTCTGAAGGACTTTGAGACTTCCCTCGGTGGGACCGAACACGCTTTTGAGTCAAGTTGGGGAGGAAAACCGACCACCTTTGAGTGGCTTACCCTCGGGGCTTTTAAACTTTTTCAACAGCATTGTGACAGTGTTGTGCTCGAGACAGGTCTTGGCGGCCGGTTAGACGCCACGAATGTGTGCCGTCCCCAGGTGTGTCTTTTAACCCTAATTGAATACGAACATACCGAAATCCTGGGCACAACACTAACCCAAATTGCTGGCGAGAAAGCTGGTATACTGAAACCACAAGTCCCCGCCGTGGTCAGTCCCCAGCCAGATGAGGCCTTGGCGGTGTTTCGTGCTAGGGCAAAAGCATTGGAAGTTCCCTTGCACGAATTCTCTCAGTTAGTCTCGACTTTTGACACCGAACTCACCACAAATGGTACACAGGTGATAGTTAGACTAAAGGAGGGGGCTGAGTGGTCCGCTTACCTTCCCGTTTGGGGCCGACATCAAGCCGTGAATGCCGTGACGGCCGCATTAGCCTTTCAAATTTGGGCCCATAAAAACGCCCCAGAACTACCGTTAAAACACGTCATTGAAACGGCTTGGACAAAAACCTCGCTTCCCGGTCGCCTTGAGGTGATTTCTCAAAAACCTTTCATCGTGCTGGACGGTGCCCACACGGAGCAGTCTGCCCTAGCGACGGCGGCAACTTGGAAGCAAGCAGGTCCCTCCAACGGTACCCTACTCTTTGGTGCCTTTGACGGGAAAAACCTCGAAGCCATGGCGCAAGCTTTGGCTGGGATCTGTCCTCGTGTAGCGGTTTGTCCGCCTGGGCCGGAACGACCTAGTTCTGTTCAAGCTATGGCGCAAGCGTTTTATCGAGCGGGAGTTTCCTCCTCTCAACTGGAAATCTTTGAGGACGCTGAACAAGCCTGGCATACTCTCTCAGCCAGAGGAGGTCCCCTTCTCGTGACGGGTTCGTTTTATTTGGCAGGCAAAATACGCCGTTGGGTTCAACAGAGTTTTGCTTCAGAGTTTAGACAGGACTCTTAGCGAAGATTTTGAAGACGTTTGATCAGAAAATTCTTTTTTAACTCGACCAGTTTTTGAAACTCTTGCCATGACGAAGCGGGTTCGCTATCAGCCCCAGAAAACTCCAGGGTCTTTTTGACCCAACGAAACCAAAGACTATGTACCCCCGGCCAGGCATTTAAATCATGAAGCTTCAACTTTGCTCCCAAAGCGGCTTTTAAAGCACCGTGATTTTCTGAACCCGTGATCCAGAAAATATCTTTGGGTTGAATAAAAATCACACAGCGGCGAAACCCCTCTCGTTCCGCATCATCGTGTCGCCACCCCCGCGTCACGATATCTTTTTGCCCCAAGATCAGTTCTACCCCCTGTTGACGCAAAAAGGTCCTGAGGTCCTTAATTTTTCGTCTGACCTCATCGGTCACTTGGGTATCTTGCCGGTGCTGTTGAAGCTGACCTCGCCAAACTCTTAAATCATTCTCAAATTCTTGAAAGAGTTTTGCCCGAGACAAGGCGGTCGAGGTATCATTCAATAAGTTCCAAACTGACGCGAACTCTTCCTGGATTTTCGAAAAAAGAGCCATGGTTGCTATTCTAGCGCAGACTCTTGCCGAATGACATCATTATTCGGTACTCTAAAGAGGAAAAGGGAGGGAAATATGCCCACATACGACTATCTTTGCCAGTCATGCGGACACGAGTTTGAAGCATTTCAGTCGATGAAAGACAACCCTTTGACCGAGTGTCCCGAATGCCAAGGTCCCGTAAAACGCAAGGTTGGCGGTGGAACAGGTGTTATTTTTAAAGGCAGCGGCTTTTACATTAACGACTCGAAAAAGAAAGAAGCGAAATCAGAGCCTGCTGCGGCAAGCTGAAAGGAAACACCATGCATGGACCAGAAGGGGAAGAGCGCGTAGCGCAGATGATGCGCCTTAGGGCCGTTATGAAAAAGATCCGACATAAAATTGTGATCTTATCGGGAAAAGGCGGAGTCGGAAAATCTACTGTCAGTGTGAACTTAGCCTTGTCGCTAGCACAACGCGGCTGTAAAGTCGGGCTTTTGGACACCGATATCCACGGTCCTAATTTGGCTCACCTTCTGGGCGTGGATCATGAAACGATGGGGTTTCAAGATAATCTTTTAGAACCCTTAGAAGCTCGTCCCAATCTTTTTGTGGCCAGTGTTGCCTTGACGGGACGTCCCGTTGATACGGCCTACATTTGGCGAGGACCCATCAAGATTGCTTTAATCAATCAATTGATGGCCGATACCCTTTGGCCCGAACTGGACTATTTGATTATCGATTCCCCTCCAGGTACGGGTGACGAACCCTTAACGGTTTGTCAACTTTTAAACAGTTCCCCGTCTCGAGGTTCTTTAATTGTTACCACACCTCAAGGCGTTGCCGTTTTAGATGCCCGCCGAACGGTAGACTTTTCCCATCAGCTTAAAATGCCCATTTTGGGTTTAGTCGAGAATATGTCGGGTTATCTGACCCCCGAAGGGGCTGTGCTCCCCCTGTTTGGACAAGGTGGAGGACAAGAAGCGGCAGGGGAACTCAAGATTCCCTTTTTAGGTTCATTGCCCTTGGACCCACGAGCCGTACCCGAGTCTGAAAAAGGACGCGGACTTGTCGAAACAGAGAGCCCCGTAAAAACGCACTTTGAAGCGATCGTTGATCAGCTTTTGAAGGCGATGCCGCTGTAATTCCCGTTGCTTTTTCGCTAGGGGGCGGTTAGACTTTTAACAAAGCAGGAATACATTGCTAGTTCGATATACTAAGTCTCAAAATGGTAAACCCGTTAAGCAAGCCGAGGTTTACACCAAAGAGGAACACGGCCTCACCCTAGAGCAAATTGATCAGGATGCTCTTTTCATCACTCGTAAACTCAGAGCCGCCGGTTTTGAAGCTTACATTGTCGGGGGAGCTGTACGCGATCTGCTTTTAGGCAGAAAGCCCAAAGACTTTGATGTGGTGACCGATGCCCATCCTCGTGCCATCAAAAAAGTATTGCCGTTTTCCCGACTTATTGGAAAACGTTTCCGTTTAGTTCATGTTTACTTTCCCGGTGACAAGATCATCGAAGTGGCGACCTTTCGCAGTAGTGTGAATGGAGACAATAATACCTTTGGAACACTCGAAGAAGACGCCAAACGGCGTGATTTTACCCTCAATGCCTTGTATTATTGCCCCCAAGAACAGCAAATCATCGACCAAGTAGGCGGCGTTCGTGATATTCGGCAAAAAAAACTTGTCAATGTCATTCCTTTAGAGAAAATCTTTGACGAGGACCCTGTTCGAATGTTGCGCGGGTTAAAGTATGCCACCACGGGAAAATTATCGCTATCCCCCGCTCTTTCTCGAAAGATTCGAGAAAAGGCATCCTTATTAGGCGGAATGTCTCCGGCCAGACTTACCGAAGAATTCTATAAAATTCTTTTTTGTGGTATGGCCCAACCCATCTTTGCTGCGCTATCCCAATATAAACTCTTAGAACAAATGTCAGTGGGTTTGGGGCGAGCTCTTCGCAGCAGTCTGTTTCGACCCGCTCCTCGC
>JAJXWL010000082.1 GCA_021781625.1 bacterium | reverse complement strand
ATCACGGCAAGACAATCTCGAGCCAAGCTCAATCCGCGAAAATATGGTTCTTTGGTCTCTTGAAAGTCACGATTGTAGCCAGAGGGAAGTGATCTTAGGACTCCCTTGACCTGGACTGCCCAAGCCGAAAGACTTGCACTTTTAGCCCTTATTAATTCTAAACCGTCTGGATTCTTTTTTTGAGGCATGATGCTCGAGCCCGAACATAAAGCGGGTGGCAAATGAAAATATCCAAACTCTGGTAAGGAAAATAAAATCAAATCTTGAGCCATCTTGCTCAAAGAGAGTCCCAAAATATCCAAGGAATCCAAGACTATGGCTTCAATTTTTCCTCTAGAGTTATTCGCTCCAAGGACATTATTTTGCACACGAGAAAAACCGAGAAGCCGTGCTGTATATTCCCGGTCAAGGGGGAGCGGAACTCCATAACTTGCAGCAGAACCCAACGGGCTCTGATCTACGAGAAGATATGCGGTTTTTAACAGCTCGAGATCGTCCAGAAGCCCTTCAGCCCACGCACTAGCCCACAACCCTACCGAGGAAGGCATTCCCGTTTGAAGATGCGTACGACCAGGCATCGGAGTCTGCTGATACTTTTTTGCAAATTCCAGCCAGTCTGCAACAAGCCCTAAGGCTTCTTCGGCAACCCTGTTTAAAGCTGACCTCGACCAGACTCTTAAGGCCGTCAATACCTGATCATTTCGTGAACGACCTGTATGAATCTTTTTGCCAATCTCACCACAAAGCTGGACTAAACGGTTTTCTATCGCGGTATGGCAGTCTTCGTCTTCGCGATTAACTGTTAAGGTTCCAGCTTTCCACTCGAGAATAATCTGACCAATTGCCGTCGAGAGGGCTTGTTCTTCTGACTGAGTTAAAAGGCCAATAGCCGCCAATTGACGGGCTTGAGCCACCGAGGCAACCGCATCGGCAGGTAACAAATCCCGGTCGATCAGATAATCCTGACCTACTGTAAAGGACTCAATCAATTCATTTAAGGTGTAGTTTTTTTGCCATAGTTTGGCCAAGATGAACTCCGTGTTTTTTTAGTTATCGATCGAAAGAGGTAAAATCAGCCGTGCCACAGTTTCCTGTTCATGGGTATAGACTCGGAAAAACTCTCCATCAAACCCGACTTTCTTTAACATGAGAACTAACACTAAAATGCCCAAACCTGCCCCTTCGGATTCGTCCAACATATCCGAAAAAGCGTCTTCAAGGGTATTGTAGCTCATGGCTTTGGTGATTTTGTCACGAATGCGCTCTTCTTCAGCCGGCAAAAGGGCAACGTTATTGCGGACGGCTACGGAAACCATATCTTTTCGGTACAGAAATTCTACTTTGACATACAACTCTTTTTCTTTGAGTAGCTTTAAATAGTGCGACTGATTTTGAAGCATATCGGCTTTAAAATCTTTCATCCCCAAACGATATTGTTCCTCATCGATCGGGTTCAAGGCTTTTTCGTGAAAGTACAGCCGCTTGGTATTGGCCTTTTTCGCATTAACAACAAGCTCTTTCAAACAATACGAGATTTGCTCCAAAATAAAAGGAACACCGATTTCTTCTAAGAACACCTTAAGCAGGGCATCTATATATTGTTGAGCTTTGGGCAAAAACGTGTATGTTTTTATGGTTAAAGGCTTACCTTCTTTGAGAGCACGTATCACCTTTTTGTGACTAGTTTCATCTGTCATAGTTTTTCTCTACACAGTTCCGTACTTATTTTAGGCTAAAGGAAAGCAAAATAGCAAGCGAAGTTAAACTTTCTGCCCTCTTGGAATGCCCCCCCTGCTTTGTTATGATGGACCTATGAAACCGAACCTTTCCTTTTACCGAATTCTTCTTCCTTTAACCTTATTTTTTGGATTTTTTTCTTCCTGTGGAATGGGAAGCTTGGGGACGGGTGTCGTTCTTTGGTCAGACTCTGAAAACCTTGCCAATGACTCAATTGTGTGGATTTGGGACCAAAGTTCTTTGCAAAAAACTTTCACGATTCAAAAAACAGATGGAGGAAGTCGTTTTACCATCGCGAATTGGCGTATTCGTTTCTTTAATAACCCAGAAAAAGCTAAAACTTTTGCTACTCAATTTGCCCCGTGGAAAGACATCTGGGGCATTACCCAAAAAACAGGCATGGCCATTATGTCGCAACCGAATTCGACATCTCCTAAGGTGTATCGCTTAGGTTACAAAGAGGACGTAAAAATTCTTGGTCAGTTGCCACAAGCCACAACGGAAGGCGGTTTTACAGGACATTGGGATGAGGTCATGACCTCTTCTGGGTATACTGGCTGGTGTTTTGATTATTTCTTAAGTCTTTATCGGGTAACAAACAATCAGAAAGTAGTTCTCAAACAAGGTGGACCTGAGGACTTTTATCTTCGCACCGTTGAAACGAATTCTTGGTATCCCCAAGAATTTCGCTTCGAAGTCGCTCAGAACAGAATTAACTTGAATTACTTTCGGCCAGACTATGACTTTCATTTTGACGGAGATAAAACTTTTTCGCTTACCATTCCCCCACCCCTGGGTTCCACCGCCCCTGCTTCATCGTATACTTTTACCTTTAGTGATGTTCGAAAAATCGATGCAGGAACTTTTCTCTTCGTTTGTCCTCAAAACCTTATGGTACGCATACTGAACCCTGAGGTCACCAAAATTGAAGTTTCTTTCAATGACGGCACACAAGCACACCGTTACCTTTATGTTCGCTTAGATCAAGATATTGGCACCTACATCTCTCAAGAAAACGCTTCCCGGGTAGATCAACTGAATGCCATCTTGGCCTATGGGACAAAACTTACCAGCTCCATTTACGGCACCATGAACTTAGGCAGTGATGGTTCAATCACCTGGACCGGTTTCCAAGCGTTGCAACCTCCCCAGGGAATTATTTTTCCTCAAGGTTTAGCAAACACCGCCCATATCTATTTTGACTGGTTTAAAGATTCGCAATTTGCGGGAGATTGGAAAGTCTTTCGCCTTCAATTTGACCCGACCGCCCAAGTTCCCGAATTCTCCCAAGTCTTTTTGTACCGTTTTCTCAAGGGAGGACTTCAGATGATCCCGGTCTCACGCTCTGATTTAAATCCTGACAAGCAAACTGTCTTACGCGAAAGTCGTGTTGGCTTCACCATATTTATGACGTTTGAGAAGTAAATGTCTTTTGTTCAACTCAACCGAGTCTCCTTGGCTTTCGGAGATCGTGACATCCTCTTAGAAACGAACTTAACACTTCGAGCTGATAAAAAAACTGCCCTTGTGGGCATCAATGGTTCAGGAAAGTCGACTTTATTAAAAGTCCTTGCAGGAGAACTTACTCCTGATGGGGGGCAGGTTTATCACCCCGAAGGCGTTCGCATTGGTTACCTCCCCCAGTCCTGCCTTGTTTCAGGTGGTACAGTGTTCGAAGAAGCCGAACGCGCCTTTGAACACCTTCGGCAGAAAGAACTTGAAGCCCAGCGGTTAGCAGAAATGGCCGCTGAGGCAGAACCGCAACAAGCCTTTAAACTGCTTGAAAAAAGTCAGGAGCTACGAGAATCCCTCGAAGTTTCTGGTTGGTACCGACGTCAGGAGCTCATTGAACAGACATTGCGGGGGCTGGGCTTCACCTCAAAGACACTCTACAGTCAAGTCGCTGTTCTATCGGGAGGTTGGCAAATGCGGGTGGCTTTAGCTCGTCAATTGCTGGAAGCTCCCGACCTTCTTCTCTTAGATGAACCAACGAACTATCTAGATCTTGAAGCCAAAGAATGGCTTGAGACATTCTTGAAACGCCGTGAAAAGGGGTTTTGTTTGGTGTCACACGATAGGGCCTTTCTAGATGAAGTCATTGACCAGGTTATTGAAATTTCCGGGGGTCAACTCAACAGCTTTCCAGGCAATTTTTCTAGTTTTGAACGTAAACAAGCTGAAGAAAAACTTCGACTTCAAGAGGCTTGGAAGCGTCAACAAGCAGAACTCGCCAAACAAGAAGCTTACATTCAAAGATTCCGTGCCCAAGCCACAAAAGCTGCGGGAGTTCAAAGTCGAATCAAGCAACTAGACAAAGTGGAACGCATTGAGCTGGAAAGTGAAAAACCAACACTGCGATTTCGTTTCCCCCCTGTTCCGCACTCTGGCCATGATGTTTTGTCGCTACGTGGGTTACAAAAAGTTTGGGGTGACACACAAATCTTTTCAAACTTAGATTGGGATGTCTCTCGGGGGGCAAAGGTTGCCATCACAGGTCCCAATGGAGTGGGAAAATCCACACTCATGAGAATTCTAGCAGGTCGGGACCCGTATTTTTCTGGAACACTCCGTTGGGGGAGCGGTGTTCAAACCGCCTATTTTTCTCAAGATCATGAAAATGATCTTGATCCCCAAAAAACTGTTCTAGAAGAACTCGAAGCCGAGGCCCCCACTGAATTGTTTCCCCGATTACGCGACTTTTTGGGAGCTTTTCTTTTTCCAGGGGACGACGTCGACAAAAAAACTTCCGTTTTGAGTGGTGGTGAAAAAAACCGTCTCACTTTAGTCAAACTTTTAATTCGCCCCGCCAATGTGCTCATTCTTGACGAACCGACTAACCACTTGGATATCGCGTCGAAAGATGTCCTCCTTGAGGCACTCAAGGATTATGAAGGAACCATCTTTGTCGTTTCGCATGATAAATATTTCTTGTCACACTTGGTTGATCAAGTACTGGAACTATCCCATGAAGCCCCAACACGTCATTGGGGAGGTTGGCAAGACTTTGCCCGAAAGCTGGAAGAACGTGCGTCGAATATCACGGCAAGCCCCCTGAGTAAAGAGTCCTCAGCTTCAGGGTTCAAAACTCCTGTCAAAACAGAATCACAAGTTTCACGCGATGAAGTCAAAAAACGACAAGCTTTAGAAAGACGTCTTCAACGCGAAGAAGAGACCCTTTTGAATCGTTTAGTGGACTTAGAAGAGCGTCTAGAGACAACCCTTCAACAGATGTCAGATCCTCAAAATTATAAGGACGGCCCTATTATGCGCCGTTTACAACAGGAACGAGAAGACTTAGAGCGTCAACGAGAAGAAGCTCAAGCCCAATGGGAAACAACAGCTCGAGAATTAGAAACACTTAAAACGTAAGAACACGACCTTCACGAGCACTTAAACGGCAAGCTTCTAACAAACGAACAACGTCTTGCCCTTTCTGGGCTGTAAAGGTTAAAGGTTCTTGCCCTCTCAGTGCCTTGGCAAAGTTCTGGTAAAACTCAAGATAACGACCATTTAAGGTAGGCACTGTTCGAGTCCCCTCTTCTGCTAGGGTTAAAACACCCCAGTGTTCCTTCGCCTCCGCACCAAAAGTCTCAGTCCCAGGCTTCAAGCCCTTTTGCAACTGCTCTTCTTGAGGATCCATGCCTGATTTGAGAAATGAGCCTTTGGTTCCCTGCAGCGACCAATGAAAGGGGCTGGTTCGTACCACCATACTTGATGAAAGATCGACCCATAACCCGTCATAGTCTAAGCTGATCCGAAAGGCATCCACGACGGCACTACCATCTCGTTGAACTCCCCATCGACAGGACAATTGCTGAGGAAAGCCCCACAAATGCAAGGCTTGATCTAGCAAATGACTGCCCAAATCTTCTAAAAGGCTGTCTCCTTCTTGCCCTGTTTCTTTCCAGGCTTTTTTTCGAAGTATATTTGACCAGCGATCATAACGCACTTCGGCATGCACAAGTCTTCCCAAAGTTTGAGTCCGTAACAGCTCTGCAACCGTCAAAAAATCCCCATCAAGTCGTCGACTTTGAAAGACGGCTAAAAGGCGGTCAGAATCTTGGGACTGACGAATCATGGACTCAGTTTCCTGGGTGGTAATCGCCATGGGTTTTTCCACAATCACATGTTTGCCAGATTTTAAATACTGGTTTGTGACTTGGGCATGCAACCCATTTGGTAAACAAATGACGGCAACATCCAGGAGATCCGAGTCAGCCATTTTTTCCCAAGATTCAAAAACTGTGGCTTCAGGAAGTAGGCGCCGGGATTCCTCCCCTTTTCGGTCCACCACAGCGGTTACCGTAAAATCTTGATCTAAGGCTTTCAACAAGGGCAAATGAAACGTCTTAGCTGAAGAACCAAATCCCACTAGACCGACTCGTATAGGTTTCATCCAATTTTCCTTTTAATGAGTAACATGGTCAGATCATCGGCGAGATGACCTTGATGAAGGCGAACGTCTCCCTCTTGTGCAAAGGAATACAACTCATCACGCAACGTTTTCAAAATTTCCTCTGGAGCTTTTTTACTGTTCTTCTTAAGCCACAGTTTCGTTCGCTCTAGACCGAACTGTTCTGACTGAGCATCTTTCGCTTCGATGAGACCATCTGTATAAAGTAAGAGAAAATCTCCTTCGGCCATAGAAAAAGAACCAAGTGAGCTCGCAGAATCTACTAGCTCAGAAAGACCTAAAAATGCCGTACGATCAATCATTTCTGAAAGCTCCAAGATCTCATCACGTTGACTATCATAGTACAGACCAATTTCATGCGTACCGGCATGAAAGAAACGTCCATCCTTTTCAATCAACAAGAGCTTTGTCATAAACTTATCGCTACCAATACGATCTCGGTTGATCTCACACAAAACTCGATTCACCATATCGTAGATTTTATCTGGTTGGGGAGGTGAGCCAAAGGATAGATGACTTTGAATAATGCCATGAAGAGCTGACATTTCAATTAAGGCCATAATACCCGAGGGCAAACCATGTCCTGAAACATCGCCGATACTAATAAAATTTCCTAAAGGCGTATTGAGCAAATCATAGGAATCTCCGCCGACTTCTGTTGCTGTTTCCATGTGTGCCGCAATTTCATAACCGGGCAAGAGGGGATTCTTGGGAAGTATTGAACTTTGAATATTTCTGGCAATGTCCATTTCTTGCGCTAAACGAAAGGACTTCAATTCCAACTCTCGTGCGAGTTTTTCTTGAAGTAATTTTTCGCGTAAAGCGGAAAGCGTAGATGTCATTTCTTTCCGAATCTCACGAAAAGGAAAACCAGGATGTTCAGTGGCCTCTACGGCCAGGATGACCAACTGGTCCGTGGCCGAGCTCAAGACATACCAAAGATATTTGTCTTCAGCTAAGTTCAAAACACCTAATTTTTTTTCAAAGGGGAGTGCCGAAAGGATTTTTGAAGAATTCTTCTCTAAGCCATATTTTGTTGTCTTATTCCAATATTTTGAAAAGCGGACATCAGCCTCCCCACTTTCATCTCGAAAAAGGATAAAGGCGTTGGGAATACCACAGAAGTTTCCTACGACTTTTAAAGAACGCTCGTAGAGCACTTCGGCCTTGGTAATATTATTATGAAACTGGTTGAACTTATTTTCGATCGCTTGCCGTATCATGTATTCTGAGTTGTTCAAAATATTGTGGGCTTCTTCAATATCGATCTCCGTGACACTTCCCGAATAAATCACCTTGCCACGTCGTAAAAGTATGACATTATCGCAAAGTTCAAACAGTTGTGCCGGGGCTTCAGGTACCAACAAGATTCCTTTGCCACGGTCTTTCATTTCCTTAAG
>JAJXWL010000081.1 GCA_021781625.1 bacterium | reverse complement strand
TTTATGCCGATCAGTCGGCGTGGGGACTGTCATAATGTAGTACTGACATGCCGCTAAAGCGGGGACGTCGTGGGTAAACGTTAACCCTTTAGCGTCTGCCAACTGCTGTGCGGATACCTCGCGGGTCCTATCAACCCCCTGCCTCAGTTCTTGTATACGCTGAGGGTTGATATCGAAACCAAGCACCGCATGCTTTGTCCCCAAGGCTGCAGCTAGAGGCAAACCGACGTACCCCAGGCCAATCACAGCAATAGATAGCTTCTTATCCGGTGTCATTAGCGGGTCAACCAGCCCTTGGCCCTCACCGTGAAAAAGGCATAGGGCATGATCCACCACATGGTGAACGTAGAATATAAAGAGAAGCCCACACTGTGAAGAAATCCATTCCAAGAGGGTTCACTGCGGAGGTAATACAAACTGTTCAAGACCGCCACACTCAGCAAAACCAAAACTGAACGTCCCCAATACACCGGGTTCGCCGACGCAATTAGGATCAAACCGAGAAGTCCAATAAAACCAGCAGGAAACTTCAAATTGGTCGTTAGACGGTCAAAAATCGCTAAAAGCCGTGCACCCCAGGGACGAGCCCAAACTATTTTTAGAAAACGGATTTCTTCTCGGACATAACTTCGATCCCACCGTAAAAACATTTTGGTCATTTTCTTGTAGGTGTCAGGAACGATGGTGTGCACCACCGCTGAACTTTGATACCGGCTATCGTACCCTTCCGACAGCAAGTAGTTAGTTAAAGCCCGATCTTCGCCAAAGGTGCACTTAGAACCTAAAAAGCTTTGCTTCAGCCAGCGGTCTAAGACTCGACGAACCCCAACAGCCCTATAGGCACTTAAAGCCCCGGGGGTACAATAGACCGTCCCGTACATAGACTCAACGGCCCGCATGACGTCAAAGGTCAAGATAAATCGGGTATGAAGCATTCGAGGCAAAGCCCCTTGGGACTGGTTATAGACAGAAACTTTGCCCGCAACTGCCCCTACCCTAGGATCACGGAAGGGAGCCGCCAAGGCCAATAAAGCTCCTGGGTCAATCACACTGTCCGAATCAATCGTGACAAACAGTTCTCCCTTTCCCTGAGAAAAGCCTTGTGCCAAGGCGGCTCGTTTCCCCTGGTTCACCGGAAAGCGAAGGGCGGTAATTTGTCCCGGATGTTGTTGGGCGGCTTCTTGAATGTAATTCCAAGTATCATCTTTACTGCCGTCATCGATGACAAAAACTTCGAGCTTATCGGGCGGATAGTGCGCCTGAAGTACCGAGTTGATCGAGCTCAGTACCATTTTGCCTTCATTGTAAGCAGGAATAATCACGGTCATGGAAGGAGCTTGTTCATAGGGCAAGCTCTTTTGTGGTCGGTAAAACAGCCAAGCCCCCGTTCGAAACAACGTCAGACCAAAAACTAAACACAGCCAAATAAGGCTAGGAAAGAAAAGGGTTTTTAAAAAGGGCGTGGTTTCGACCCGGTGTGTGAACTCAAACATCGACTGCACATTCCAATCGATCAGCACAGCAATCCCGGCAAAGATGACCAGGTATAACACCCACCGGTTCCAGACTTTGGCCCCGGTGAGTTGCCTGGTGAACGACGATTCCTGTTCGGACATACCTGCCCCCTGGACGCTAGAGTACTGCCCCTTTTTCCTTGAAACAAGGTTGAATCTTGAGTATTTTTAAGAGATTAAACGTTTTTAAGAATATTTTTATCAGTTTTAAGAATATTTTTTAGTTTTTAATTAAATTAAAAACTTTCATTTTCAAATTAGACAGAATGAAAACTCGTGAAGTCCCCTGCAGACTTCAGGCAAGGTTTACCGATGATCAAACTATGGCAAAGGGAAAAATCCTAAGGGCTAAAAAAAGGACACTACTTCTTATCGTGAGTTTACTGTGGCCTTGTTTCGCTTGGGGTCTGCCCGAGGTCTCGTGGAGTGTCATCAATAATGATCCGCCGGACTTTATCCTCGCTTACAAAGCTTTGCCCGCAGGGACACCCTTGCCGGTTTTCGAGGCCGTTTTGTACGGTAGCCAAGATGTCCTGAGCTATCTGCTCTCACAAGGAGGAGACCCCAATACCCGCGACAGCAATGGCACGCCCGTCCTCTTTTGGGCGGCACGAGAAGGCCGTGTAGATTTAGTCGAAATGCTTCTCAAAGCTGGGGCCTTGAGTCGAGCTACCGACGCCTTGGGGGATGGTTGGGTCAGTGCGGCCGCTCAAGCCCCCCACCTCGCCTTGCTCAAGCTAGCCCTAAAAACCTCTCCGCAATATGCCCAAACCGCCAATATTTTAGGGGACACGCCTCTATTGCTCGCGGCTCAAGCCGGCAGACTTTCTGCCGTTCAGCTCTTGTTAGCCTCGGGAGCGGATCCCACCGTGACCGATTACCTGGGACGAACTCTTCAAAGTATGGCCCAGACTTCGGGAAATGCCGCTTTGCTGACCTATGTTCAGGGACTTAAGGGGCAGAGCCCCAAGAAAGGTGAGCCGACCGAAACGGTTCCCCTTCTTTCCCAGGAACAAAAACTCCCTGCAAATCCTTCCATAGGCAACGGGCCACCTCCGCCGTCACTTGAGCATCCGAAAGGGCTCGGTGCTGGGGGCCCTGAACCAACCCAAAGTGCTGGGCAAAAAAAGGCAAGTTGACTTTATCGGTTCGACGCCCCGACAAAGACAACCACAAAAAAGCTAATGATTTGATATCAATGGCGGTACCCGAAAACGGAAATTCTTGACCGTAGCGTTGATAGCTTTTACGCAAAAGCGGAATATCAAAGTAATTTCCCCAGGCGGCTAAGCGAACCTTTTTTATGTTCCCCGCTAACGAAGCGACCCAAGATGTAAAATCCTTGCCGACTTGTTCAAACAAAGGTTCCTGATTGACCATCTCGGGGGTGATCCCTGTCAACTTCTGAATAAACTCGTTGAGGGGTTCTTCGGGGCGAACCAGCCGTGAAAAGGTCCCCCTCGGCTCCAGTTCTTCGTCTAAGTAAACGGCTCCCACATCGATGATGTAATCGTTCGTCTGGAAGCCTTGAGCATCCTTACCAGCCGTGGCTTCCAGGTCCAGCACCACCAAAGGGTTATGAAGTTTAAACATGCCCCATCATGACGTGGCCCGGAAGCTTTGTCCATGAGGCGAACACGCGGCTTTTACCGCCTGTTGCCAGCGTCTTAAAAACTCGGCCCGGGGAAAGATTTTCGCACCAAGCTGAAGTTTGTACGGCATATAGGGGTGACCCAAGTTCCAAAAGGCAAACCCTCGGCGTTCTAACTCGCGGGCTAGGAGAATCAACTGAACGGTTCCCCAACCTCGGCTCCAGGGACCTTCACGGCGAGAAAATCCCGATAAACTCGTATAGACGGCCCCTATCGCATAGCCGACCTCACCAGCAATCAGCTCCCCTTCGGCCCGCAACTCGACCCCCCAGACCCGAAAGTCCATTTCAGGCTGATCTGAGAGTCGACACAACAGGTTTCGATAGGGGGGCAATAACCAAGATTCCCCTTCCCAATGGGCTTCAAGAGCCTCAAGTACGGGTCTTGGATCTTCGTTCAGCGACAAGGACACCCGACCATCCGTTAAAGCAGGGTTTTTGAACAAACGGCTGACTGTCTTGCCTAGGTGAAGGTTCTCCCAGTCTAAAACGGCATAAGCCTTTTGCAGTTCAGGAAAAAGTACTGGCCCCACAGGAGTTATTCCCGCCACCGCGATAAAACCAGCTCTGGCTTGGCGTCGATAAAACTCAGGGCTCCAGTTCAAACTAAAATAGTAATCGTCCTCCAGAGGAATTAGCTCCGCGAGGCCACGGGGTGTTAAATCGGCAAGGGTTAGTTCCCTCATGACGAGAGTCTCCGAGCCAGCTCTAAAAAGGTCTGGCCGTAGGGGAGGTTCTGTTCCCCCTCTCGAAACCCCGCATAAATATGTTTAAAGACGCCTTCGTCACCCAAACGGATCGGGGTCACCCCGTACTCTGGAGCGTACTCCTCGACAATCCAACGTGGTAAAGCCGCCACCCCCCGGCCGTCCGCCGTCAGTTGAAGCAAAAGCTCGGTGGTTTCGACGGCAACATGCCGCCTCGGTAGAACGCCTGCTGGGGTGAGAAAGCCTGTAAAGATATCCAAGCGGTCCGTATCGACGGGGTAGGTGTACAAAACTTCGCGGGCAAATTGAAAGGGCGACACCTGCGACCAATTCCGCCAGGGGTGTTGGGGTCCGACGACAGCCACAGACTCGTAAGAGTAGACCGGGTGATAGCTTAGGCCAGGCTTAAAAACTGGGTCCGGCGTCAAGAGCAAATCAATTTCGTGTTGAAACAGAGCTCCCAGACCTCCAAATTGAAATTTTTGCCGCACATCGAGGTCCGCCTCGGGCCATTCGCGTAAAAAAGCCGGGGTGAGCTTTAAAAGCCATTTGTAACAAGGGTGGCATTCTGTACCGATTTTAAATGTTCCCCGCTCCCCTCGCCCCAGCTGAGCCAACCGCTCTTCGAGTTGTTCCCAAGCGGGCAACAACCGTTGGGCCGAGGCTAACAGCCAAGCACCAGCCTCGGTAAACTTCAAGGTTCGACCGTCGCGGAGCCATAGGTTCACCCCCAACTGAGACTCGAGTTTTTTCATGCTGTGACTAAGGGCCGACTGAGTTAAGTGCAAGGCTTCAGCCGCAGAAGTCAGTGAACCTTTTTCATGTACTGCCCGGATAATTTCGAGATGTATTCGCTCTAACTCGCCCATGACCGCCCCCACCTATGAATATTATTCATCGGTTGGTGAAAAAATACCATTTTTCAAGCTGAAAAATCCTCTTTATTCTTGCGGAAGAACGCCACTCACTTGAACCCAAAGGAAGCACATTATGGCCCTGATTCATAGTCTTGGGAATCCGCGCATCGGACCCCACCGAGAACTCAAAACCGCCCTCGAAGCTTACTGGAAGAAAACGCTTTCGGCACAGGCTCTGGAAGAAACCGCGAAACAACTGCGCCAAACCCAATGGAAGGTGCAAAAAGACTTGGACTTCCTTACCGTCGGAGACTTTTCGCTTTACGACCACGTTCTGGATATGAGCTTTACTTTAGGAAACTTGCCCGAACGAGTTCGCACGTTGCCCCTCTCCGCTTTGGATCAATACTTTACCTCAGCCCGAGGCGGCTTGGTTCCTGCCGGAGAGATGACCAAATGGTTTACCACAAACTACCATTATATTGTCCCCGAGTTTCACGCTGACACCGTTTTTCAGCTCAACCCTCACCGTTTGCTCAGCCAACTCCGCGAAGCGCAGGCCTTTAACCGACCTTTGAAAATTGTGCTGGTGGGACCGGTGACCTACCTTGCCTTAGGAAAAGCAGACAAAGGGTTTTCACCACTTTCTCTGCTCCCCCGACTGTTGCCGCTTTATCAGGAACTTTTAACTCTTTTGGCCGCAGAAAGGGCAAGCTGGGTGCAAATGGATGAGCCTTTGCTGTGCCGCGAGCTCACCGACGACGAAACACAAGCCTTTCGCGACGCTTACCAAGGCCTGAAGTCCCCCGTTCCCCTGCTTTTGACCACCTACTTTGGCCGTTTGGCTGAAAACTTTGCTTTGGTGCAAGAGCTGCCTGTAGCGGGACTCCACCTTGATGCCCTGAACGCCGAAGCCCAAGACGTAGAAGCCGTCTGGCCCTTAGACAAGGTCCTTTCCTTGGGAGTCCTCAATGGTCGCAATATTTGGAAAGCGGACCTCAAGGCCCTTCTAACTCAGTGGGAGTCTGCGGCACAGCGTCGGGGTGACCGGTTATGGCTGGCTCCTACCAGTTCGTTGCTTCACGTTCCCCACGACCTTAACTTAGAAACCGCTCTCCCCGAAGATTTGAAGCCCCGTTTAGCTTTTGCGTATCAAAAAATTCACGAGCTTACCCTACTCGCTCGGGGCTTCCGTTTAGGCACCGAAGCTATTGCCGAAGAGCTCCAAGCCCGGGTCCCGAAGGTGGTCCCCACCCCTAGAATAGCCGAGGACCTGCCAGCCTACACCAGGAGTCCTTACGAGCAACGCCAAGCGGCACAAGTCCAACACTTGCGACTGCCCTTGTTCCCCACCACGACTATTGGAAGTTTTCCCCAGACGGACGAAATCCGTCGGGTACGACGCCTGTGGAAGTTGGGACAACTGTCGGACTCGGCGTACCAACACGCGATCCAAGACGAAATCGCCCTGGCCGTTTCTCGTCAAGAAGAGCTAGGGTTAGACGTGCTGGTCCATGGCGAAGCCGAACGCGGCGACATGGTAGAGTACTTTGGTGAACAGCTGGAAGGCTTTGCCTTTACAAACTTGGGGTGGGTTCAGTCCTACGGGTCCCGCTGTGTCAAGCCGCCTATCTTGTATACTGAGGTTCAGCGTCCCCAGCCGATGACGGTGAGCTGGATTACCTATGCGCAGTCCTTAACGTCAAAACCAGTCAAAGGGATGCTCACTGGTCCCGTCACCATCCTCAATTGGTCCTTTGTCCGTGAAGACCAGCCTCGGGAACAAACGTGCCGGCAAATCGCCTTAGCCCTTCGCAAAGAAGTTCTCGACCTCGAGAAAGCTGGAGTTCAGCTCATCCAAATCGATGAAGCCGCCTTCAAAGAGGGTATGCCTCTCCGCCGCGAAGAAGGTCAACGGTATTTGGACGAAGCCGTAAGATGTTTTCGGCTGACAGCCGGTGGAGTCAGCGATACGACGCAGATCCACACGCATATGTGCTATTCAGATTTTCGGGGAATACTCCCTGCCATCGCGGCCATGGATGCCGATGTTTTGACGGTAGAAACCTCGAAGTCGGGCGGTCAGCTTTGGGAAGCCTTCCAGGCTTTTCCTTACCCCAACGAGGTAGGCCCTGGGGTTTATGACATCCACTCACCCCGGATTCCCCCGGTTGAGGAAATGGTTCGCTTGTTACGCGAAGCTAACCAGGTTTTACCGTCCCAACGGCTTTGGGTGAACCCGGATTGCGGTTTAAAAACCCGTCAGTGGTCCGAAGTGACCCCTTCTCTGGCTAACTTGGTTGCGGCGGCTAAGGTGTTACGAGAAAGTTTACGTTCGGAAACGACCCATGTGAGCTAACACCACACCAGCGGCTCGGCGGTTATCCTCGGCCAAGACCCCTACCCGGTTGGCGGCCGAGGAAATTTCATGAATCCCCGAGGTTGTTTGTTCCATGGCCGTCCCCACCAAAAAGATCTTTTGCAACAGCTCGGTGATCTGGGTACTAAAACGTTCCATTTCGGCACGCACCGTGTTGGAAGACTGGGTTGTCACTGCGGCGGCCTGTTGCATCGCCCCTAAAGACTGAATGATGACCACCGAGGCCGAATTTTGCTCTTGCATCGAAAGACTGATTTCTTTTCCCAGGAGATTCAGGGCCGAGATACGCCCCACAATGGCTTCAAAGGCGGCCGAAGCAGAACCGGTAGAACGTTCCACATCTTTAACGGCGGCCCCAATGCTTTTGACATCTGACGCCATAGTCTTGGAACGAGCCGAGGCATTTTCGGCTAGACTACGGACTTCGTTTGCCACCACTGCAAAACCCCGC